>DAOWDR010000475.1 GCA_030638935.1 Desulfobacteraceae bacterium
GAACTGAACTCTTTCCCCGGAGCTTTTTCCCAAATTTTGAGCAATTTGATCATGAATTCATTGATCCACGGATTCAAAGGCTTGGGAAACAGGGTCATTGATATTGGAATTACCTGCAAAGAGGGTCAGGTGATTTTTGTTTACAAGGACAATGGGCGGGGTATGGATCAAAAACAAAAGGAAAAGGCCTTTGACCCGTTTTTTACAACCATGCGGGGAAAAGGAGGGACCGGCCTTGGCATGTCCATTGTCTTTAACCTGGTGACCCAGACTCTTAAAGGAAATATTAACCTGGAAAGCGAGGTTGGCCAGGGGTTGAGGTTGACCATGACCTTTCCTGTGGACTGGGACGACAATTAATACATGCAGATTTTAAATCCTTCCCGGTGGTATCTCCACCCGGTTTTTATTTTTGCCTGTTCCATTTTTGCCCTGGCCACATTTTTGGTGCTCACGGTGAGCCTCTATATGGAGATCACATCTGCCCTGGAAGTGGTTATCTTAAAATTTAATATTGATCCTTCATCTGTTTTTCCGTCAAAAACAGGTATGACCATCCTGGTGCTAAGTCTTCTGATCACGGTGGTCCTGGCCGGGATTTTACTGGCCTTTATTTATTACCAGAAAACAGTCAACCTATTCAGGCTCCAGCACAATTTTATTTATAATTTTACACACGAACTAAAAACACCGGTGACCTCTCTTCGGATCTATCTTGAAACCTTTATCCGTCACCCCCTTGAACCTGACGATATCCGTAAATACTCTAAGAATATGCTGGAAGACATTAACCGGCTTACGGATAATATCAATCGGATTTTAAACCTGGCCAGAATTGAAAGCCAGAATTTTGGGTCAGAGGTGACCCGGGAAAGCTTGATCACACTGGTGAAAAATTTTTGTGATAAAAATGCCTCCATTTTTAGGGACTGTAATATTTGTATTGAAAATCCCTCCAAGGGGCGGTTTGAATACCCTGTTAACCTTTTTTTATTTGAAATGCTGCTCATGAATATTGTGTCCAATGCCATCAAATATAATGAATCTGATCATCCAAAACTTGAGATTGTTTTTAAAAGTTTTTTGCAAAAAATCACCATTGACTTTATTGACAACGGGATCGGTGTGGACAAGGAGGATGCAAAAAAGATTTTTCACAAATTTTACAAGTCCGGCAAAGAGAAGGCCGACAGTCACACCGGATCAGGCCTGGGGCTTTATCTTGTTTCCAGTATTTCCATGATCCACGGGTGGCGGGCATCGGTATTCAGTGAAGGCAAGGGAAAAGGATCCAGGTTTACCATCACCATTCCGCGGGCAAGTATTGTCAATGTTAGGGAGAAAAAATTATGGAAGCGGTTGAAAAAAAACGCATTCTGGTCATAGAAGATGAGGTCCACATAGCCGATGGTATCCAGCTTAACCTGAACCTCCAAGGGTATGGGGTTTCCATTGCCAGGGACGGAATTGACGGACTTGAACAATGGCGTTCCTGGAAACCGGACCTGATTGTTCTGGATATCATGCTGCCCATGATTGACGGGTTCTCCATTTTAAAGACCATTCGCAAGGAGGATGAAAAAATTCCTGTCCTTATTCTTTCCGCCAGGGGAGATACAAAGGACAAGGTGAAGGGGTTGCGTTACGGCGTTGATGATTACCTGTCCAAACCCTTTGACCTGGAAGAATTTTTGCTAAGGGTGGAGCGCCTGATACGAAAAAAGGGCTGGTACGAAGAAGGGGCCAGGGCCGGTAAAAACCCCGGTCATACCCTGTTTTTAGGCGATACCTACACATTTGGTGAAAATTATATTAATTTTATCACCTTTAAAGCAAATTGTGCAGCCGGAGAGATTATCCTTACCGAACAAGAGGTGACCCTGCTCAAAATTTTTATCGCCAACAAGGGTAAGCCTCTTTCCCGGGAGATGCTATTGAATGCCGGGTGGGGGTATTCCCGGGATACCACCACAAGAACGGTGGATAATTTTATTGTCAGGTTTCGCAAGTATTTTGAAAAAAAACCCAAAAAACCGATCTATTTCAAGAGCCGGCGATCCGTGGGATATATTTTTGATCATGAATAACTATATTTTTATTGGGGATCTGCCACAATACTTAATATGTATTGATCATCAATTGTTCTGGACCAGGAATTTAAAATTTGTTTTTCTCCGTGGTGAAAGATCTCATTGTCAATGATCTCCACCATGTGAAGGCTCTCATTAAATCCCATTTTTATGTATTTTAAAAAGGCTTCTTTAAGTGTCCAATGGCGGTATATATCCCTGGCGGTCGGGGGTATATGGGAAATTTCCCGTTGGGTGAAGGCAGTTTTCATAAAAAAAGCATTCGGTTTTTTCTCTATTTTTTCAATATCAATTCCCATTGTCCTGTGGCTCAGGCTGAGGGCCGCAGCCGTATAGTCACCGCTGTGGGAGAGGGAAATCGGGATATCCGGATAATCATTGAGAAAGGGGGCGCCCTTTTCATGGTAGGAAATTTTGATATCTGAAAGTGGGGTAGGGCAGCATAATTCCCTGGTAAGGGCTTTGAGTGCAAATCTTCCGCAAATCCATTCAATTTGTTTTTTTTGCGCTTTAAATCCATTAACCGTGGCGAGTTCACCGTTTGACAGAAATGGGATACTAAATTTTTTTTGTTTTAGTTCCTGACACGGCATCCTCTTATAATTCGGATCAGGGGCTTCAACAAAAACAAAATTAATAATATCAGGTATTCTCGTATAGCAAACACTTATCCCCGGCTGGGGGGAAAAGGTGTTTTGTGGGAAATCATTTGGAAACAATCGTTTTAATCCTTTTCCATACCACCTGGATCAGGTGTCAGGAGAAAATGGGGTATAAATCGGGGATCCATATTATCGGAGCTTACGGTGCTGTATTCTTCCTCAATTTCTCCTATGAGATTGGACAACACTTCCATGAACGGTTCCGGCAGCCCATCTCCAGGGCAGTCAAGGGCTTCCGCCACCCAGAGCGCAAGGTCGCGGCCTTTGAGCTCATCAATTTTTCCCGGTGTGTCCGAGGAGAAAAGGGCTGCAAAAAAAGGTTTGAATACAAGTGGGGCAATGGGGTTTAAACTGCATTCAGATCCATTATCCAAGCCGAGCCGGTTTCTTGCCCAGAGGGTCAAAAGCAGGCTCTTATAGGTTAAAACCCCATGGGTAAAGGACTCTAAATCCAGGGTGAGCCTGGAAAGTATTTGGTCCAGGTGGGTGATCTGATTTAATATTTTGTCCGTTGTATTGATATCGGTGAGACTTGTAAAATGCCGGTACAATTCCCCTTCCCTGTAGTTATCGTAGTACATGGGGCGGTCCAGGAAAAGTCCACCGATCACCCCGAGATATTCTTCTGTCAGAAAACCCAGGGGCAGGTTTGCGCCCTTTATAAAACTTTTTTCATACCAGTTTCTGGCCTTTGTTTTAAGCTGGATACCAGCCCTTGAACCGGTTCTGAATATATCTTCAAGAAAGTATTCTGTAATGATATCCCTGGCTGCTTCAATTTGGGGTTTCCCTTTGAGAACAACCTCAAGGCCGAGGCTCAGGTAGGCCGTGGCTTTTTGAATGATCTTTTTGATGGATTCGGGGTTTTTGATTTTGACCCTGTCCGCCGAAATAATCTTGTTGCTCAGGGCGGCAATTTCCGATTGAAGCTGGAAAATAAAATCAGGCTCCAAAAGTTCCAGGGATTTGACAAAAAGATTATCACCTTCGATAAACTGGGTGAAAAGTTGAGGCGCCAGGGGGATATCAGGGTCAAAGGTTTCTATAGACCTGGGGCTTTCAGGTCTTTTTCTAAGGGAGGCAAGATCTGTGGGCTGGTAAATACCAATGGCCTCGTGAATGGGTAAAAAACCTTTTTCCGCCAGGCGCAGGTTCTTCAGCCGGAACTGCTCTTCTTCTGTTTCTGCGGTCAGGATGGCAGCCGTTTCCATGAGCAGGCCGTGGTACACGGACAGATCCATTTCAGCCAAAGACCGCATCATCTTTTCAATGAGTCCAGGTGCTGTTTGTGCAATTACTTTATCGGTTTTTTCCAACTCGCTTGGGGCATCCGGGTCGATTTTGTGGGGGAACCTGAAATAAAATTTGTCGTCAAGGGTGATATAATCATCAAAATCCTCTGGTATCCATTCATCATGCTCCCGGATAAAAATGGTCATGTTCTTGAACAGGTAAAACTCGAAATAATCAGGTTTCTCCGTTATGATCCAGCGAAGCAGGCGCTTGGGGTCTGCCTGGAACAGCAGGTCAAAGGCCTGGGTCATGGTGTGGATATCCAGGCGGTCATCGTCCCAGACCTCCACGTCCAGTATATATTCCCATTGGGCCGAGTTGGCCATGGCCAGTATGGGTAAAAAATCCTGCCCCCCGATTTTATGCATGAGAAAATATAGGTCCTGGTCTGGAAAAGACTGGGTAAGTGTGGCTGGAGAAGGGGCTTCAAGGACCATGTCCAATGCTGTTTCCGAATCGCTTGTCAGGATTTCCCGGCGCTGGGCCGCAAGTTTGATGGCCCGTTGTTCTAAATTGGCCAGTTTGGTATTATTGGCCATGTTGGTGTTATCGGTCATGGTGTTTGCTCCTGGGAGTTACAAATATTGATATAATGGTCCATGCCAGGGTCGTCCCTGAACAGGGTAAAAAAGGGCAAGGCATCTTTAAACTGGGCCTGGTTCATGAGGCAGACCCCCATGCAGATGCAAAGTTCCTTGTTGCCGGGAAAATGGTCAAGCCCCTTTTCAAGGTGGCCGGCTGCCCTGGAAAATTTTTTTTGTTTTTGGAGCAGCATGGCAATTCCCATGTATGCTCTTGGTTGGGGAGAATATGACAAGGCTCTTTCAAAAAGGTGTTCAGCAATTTTATCAGGATCTTTTATCCGGGCATCTTTTGAATATTCCCCATGGGAAAAGGTCATTGCAAGTCTGGATAGAAAATCTGCGTGAAAGGGATAAAGATCTTTTTCCTCCACCAGGTCAATATCATTGGCAAATTGGGGAAGATTTTTAAAAAACAGATGTCTTAGCTTGTCCCCAAAGGTTTTGACCCGGGAAAAATCTTGGGTGTCATCCAGTTCAAACCAGGGCAGGTCTTCTATCTCCCTGTGCCAGATTTCATCTGTGACCAACCCTTTTTGAAGGGCTTGCCGGTACAGGTGGGTACCGGGAAAAATTACCAGCAGGTAAAAAACCGTGCCCAGGGGTTTGAGCTGCATCATCAAATCGCAGCTTTCTCGGATGGTTTCACGGGTTTCCCCGGGCGAGCCGTATATAAAATAGGCCCGGGGCATAATGCCATAGGATCTGGTCATGGAAAAAGCCTGGATACAGGTTTCATTGGAAATGGGTTTGCCCAGTGTTTTTTTGATCTTTTGGGAGCCGGATTCAACCCCAAAGCTTATCTGAATACAGCCGGCCCGCCTCATCCAGGACAGCAGTTCCTTGTCAATATAATCCACCCGGGAGATTGCATTCCAGGTGATATGAAGATTTGAGGAAATAAGA
>DAOWDR010000128.1 GCA_030638935.1 Desulfobacteraceae bacterium
GGGTACATTGGGCTTTTTTAAGGGCGTCATCCACCAGATCCGTCAATCCTTCAAAGGCAATGATGACATCCGGCTTGTATGCTTCAAACCGGAACTGGATTTCTCGTTCCGTCATGCTGGTCGCCGTAGGCACAGAGACCAGGCCGCCCTTGATGCCGGCAAAGGTTGCAAACCATGTTTCCGGAACAATGGGGGTCAGCATGTAGAGGTTATTCCCTTTTTCAACCCCTTTTTTTCGTATAAAATTTAAAAATTTATTTCCGTTGGCAGCCATTTCTTTATAAGTAAACTGCTGTTCGGCATCTGTATCCATATCTGTCCAGATAAGGGCCGGCTGATCACCGCGTTCTTTAACATGTATCCCCTCAAAGACTTCTGATGCCCAGTTAAACTTCTCGGGCAGTTCGGATTTATTCAGCCTCTCGAAGAACGCTTGTGCTTTGATTTCACGTTCAGCCATATCCTGGATCTCATTGAGCGCCATTGCCTCTCTGTAAGTGCTTTCCAACGACATTTGATTCCTCCGAATTTAAGTTATTATCAGATATAGTCTACCTACTTTTGTCCTGTTTTTAAAAATTTCGTATAGTACGCAAGTCTATTTATAGTTCTATAAAACTTTGGGTTTTTTGCAATCGGTTGAAACCCGATTTTGTCTGTAGGATTTTGGGTAAGGTTTTCTAGGGAAAAAGATTATGGGTCTTGTAGGTGGGCGCACCTACAAAAGGCGGGTTAGCTTGGCTGGGTGTCGATCATGCCTGTTTTTTCAAAATGGACGGCGCAACGGACCAGGCCATTGGCATGTTTAAGATTGAGTTTTTCCTTGATCCGTTCCCGGTAGGTTCCAATGGTCTTGATGCTTAAAAAGAGTCTTTCGGCAATTTCTCGGGAGGAAAATCCCCGGCCGATCATTTTAAACACCTGGAGTTCCCGGTCTGTGAGCCGGTCAATGGGAGTTTTTTTCCGGGCTTCCTGGGGATTTGACATGGTGGAGAGAATATGTTCTTTGACCTTTTCGTTGAGATAGATTTTTCCTTCCAGCACATGGTGGATGGCGGTTACAACCGATTCCATGGCCTCCTGTTTCATGATGTACCCACGGGCGCCGGCGGTAAGGGCCCTCTGGGCATAGAGATATTCATCGTGCATGGACAGAACCAGGACCGGGATCTGTTTATGGTGGAGCTTGACATGTTTGACAAGATCAATTCCATCTGAATCTTTCAATGAGATATCGGCGATAATCAGGTCCGGGGCCATCTTTTCAATTTCCATAACAGCCTGGTCCACATCCCTGGCCTTACCAAATGCTCTAAGATCTTCTTCCTGGTTGATCAGCTCGGCCAGCCCAAGTCTGAATATGGGGTGATCTTCAACCAGCAGTATCTTTTTTTTATCCGGCATGTCCTGTCTGCACTAAAAATTACAAGTTAAAGGAGGGTATCACCTTTGGAAAGAGATTTCCAGTTCCTAAATTGATTCTTTATTCCATTCAGGCCGTGGGGTCTGTCAATGCCGCCAGGGGCATGGTCAGTTTTACCCTGGTTCCTTGCTTTTTGTCCGAGGAGATCATGAGTGAGGCCCCTACTATTTTGGCCCGGTAGTTTATGATTCGCAGCCCCATGCCATTGTGATCTGTTTCCGGGTCCATCCCCTTGCCATTGTCCTGGATATGAAAGCTGAATTGGTCATCCTGAATTCCTAAAGAAATGACAATGGCTGTGGCCTGGCCGTGGCGAATGGCATTGCGCACGGCCTCACCGGCAATATGGTAAAGGTTGATGGTTACCATGTGATTTTTTATTTCTATTTTGTCATCGGCTTTTAGACGGCAGTCCACCTGGTGAAGAATCCGGGTATTGGTGACCAGGTCCTCAAGGGAAGCAACCAGGCCATGATTATAATAGACCGGGCAAAGCCCCCGGGCCAGGCGACGGGTTTTTGAAATGGCCTCCTTAATAAGTTCTGTAATCTGGTCCGACAGCCGGGCCGCCGCAGGAGACTGACCCTCAGCCTTTTTTTTCAATACTTTGGTCAGTCCCTCAATCCCGATCAAATGGGGACACAGGTCATCGTGGAGATCATTTCCTATGGTTTGACGCTCCTTTTCTCCTGTTTCCATGATGGCCTTTTCCAATCTTTTGACCCCGGAGACATCCCTATGGGTTATCACCGATCCCAGGGGATTCCCATTTTTGTCCCGGTAGACCGATCCCCTGGTGGTGACATCAATGAGCTGGCCGTTCTTTGCCATTCGTTTGGTTTCCACCCGGGGCAGAATTTTGCCCTTTAGGATGGTGCCGATTCCCTCCATGGTTTCCTTCCAATGGGCTTTGGGCACAAAATGATCCATTGTTTTTCCAAGACTATCTTCAAGGGTATACCCGAATACCTTTGTAAATGCAGGATTCATATAACTGACCATTCCTTCCATGTCATAGACCACAATGGGGTCTGGCACGGCTTCCATGACAGATCTGTATTTTTCTTCACTCTCTTTTAAGGCCTCCTGGGCCTGGCGGCGATCCTGTATTTCCGTTAAAAGCTCTTTGTCATAGGTGGCCAGTTTGTCCATGAAGGAATTATAATAAAAGGTTAGTTCTCCAACTTCGTCCGTGGATTCCATTTTTACGCCCCGGTTTGAAAATCCACCGGCAATATCCTGGTTAAACCGTGTCATCAAAGATTGCAGGGGCTTGGTTATGGTGGAGCTTAGGATAAAGGTAACGGGGATAAAAATGATCAGGGCAACCACCCCCACCAGAATGATGAAATTTTTGATGGTTCCCAAGGGGGAGTAAAATTCATCCAGATAGCTGGATGAGGCAACGATCCACTCATATTCCGGGATATAATTAAAGATCACCAGCTTTTTTCTATGCTTTTCATCTCCGGGATTTTTCCAGGAATAGATGAGCTTGCCACTCTTTTTTTCCAGCATTTTGCGGAAAAATTTGTCGGGAAATCGTTTGTCCTCAAAGACATTGACCCCGGTCAGTTCCGGATGGATGATGACATTGCCCCGGGTATCCATGATATAGGAATAGCCGGTTTTTCCGAACTGCAGGCTTAAAATGCTTTCTTTAAAATCATTGATATCCACCAGTTTTGAAAACTCTTTTCTATAAGAAGAGACCGTTATCATCCAGTCCCATGGTTCAAAATAGCTGATATACAATGCCTTGGGCCGGGCAAACTCATCCCCCGGGTTTTTCCAGAAATATTCGATATACCCGTTTTTTTTGGCAATCATTTCCTGGACAAACCGATAGTCGGAAATATCCAGTCCTTCCAGACTTTTTTTGGGATGTTTGAGCACCCGCCCTTTTCCATCCAGAATACAGATATATCCGGAGATGCCGATTTTCTGGCAGAGAATGATTTCTGCTGCCAGTGCTTTTGTTTCTGCCGGGCTGGTCTTCCCTGCCTTTTGTTGGTCATAGAGGTGCTGGATAATGTCAAAGTTTTTTTCAGCCACTCCCCTGAGCCGGTTTTTAATGGAAACCGACACCGCTGTCTTGACATTGTTCAAGATGGCCGAGGTGGAATTTTTCAATTCGCTTTCAATATTTTTTTCCACATTCTGTTTGACGATGAAATAGATGATCAAAGAGGACAGGCTTACAATTACCAGAAAGCAGAATGAATAAATAAAAAGCAGTTTGTACCGGATGGGAAAATTTTTGATCAGGCCAAAGGGGTTCATACCATATCCTTAAATGAAACCGGGTTAGCAGGTTTAGTACAAGAACTTTTCATAAAAGAGCTATCTTTGTCAATGGGATTTGTTCAGGAAGAATCCAGCAGATTTTAAAAAAAACTTGACATTCACTCAATGGTTTTGAATAAAGAGGTGGATTCAGGTGCCGTAAATGGCATAATAGGGAACACCTGTGAGAATCAGGGACGGGCCCGCCGCTGTAATCGGAGACTAACACTGCAGTTAAGTCACTGGCTGTGCAAGCTGGGAAGACGCAGTAACTTAGGGTGACCCGAGCGTCAGAAGACCTGCCTGGATGAGCTTA
>DAOWDR010000534.1 GCA_030638935.1 Desulfobacteraceae bacterium
AACACGGGTCCTGGTACGGCAAATTTAAATACCCGGACACAACAGGCCTTGTCAATCTGCCCGTATCCGGATTTTCTTTGACCGAATTTTCTTTGAATTGTTTTCAAGAAAAACGATGGTGCTATGCAGGGGTGATCCATGAAGATATAATCTTTGGATGCGCCGTGGTTCACCTGGGGTATCTGACCTCTGCCTTCTGTTTTGGGTTTGACCGGAAAACCAGGCAAATGGTTGAGCACACTATTGTCCTGCCGCCCCTGGGACAGGTCTGTTTTGACCGGCACCCTGAGACAGGAACCTGCAGATTCAAAGTCCCGGGTAAATTTCTTGAAATCTCCAGCGGGCCTGGATTGGGTATCAAAAAAATTGAGGCAAACTTCAGATTCTCAGGCCAAAGCATCCAGGCTGATATAGATATCCTGCCTCCTTCATCGGGTATTGATCCCATGCACTTTTTCATGCCCATGGATGAGGATGCCCATGCCTTTACCACCAAAATTGCCGGATTGCGGGCCAGAGGACAGATTCGAATCAATGGGAATTCCCATGACCTGGAACCGGATGAAAGCCATGTTTTGTTTGACTGGACCCATGGTGCCTATCCCAGGCAAACCTTCTGGAACTGGGCCTGCGGAGCAGGAGGTTCAAGGGAAGGAGCCTCCCTGGGGTTTAATTTTTCCTCAGGAGTTTATGAAAACGGAATCCTGGAAAATGTCATCTGGATCAATGGATGCCCCGAACCCGTGGGCAGGGTTGACTTTAGCTATGATGCCGTCAATCCAGACAAACCCTGGAAAATAACAAGCCGGGACAACAGGATTAACCTTTTGTTCACCCCCGAGGGAATCAGAAAAGCCAATGATAATTTCGGAATTATCAAAAGCCGGTTCATTCAGCCCTGCGGCCGATTCAGCGGCAGCATAAAAAGCCGGACAGGCGATGGTTTTATCCTGGATGAACTAGGCGGGGTGGTGGAAGAACATTTTGCAAAATGGTAAAAAAGGAAGGTAGATATGATTCTTGTAACAGCCGGTCAGATTCAGCGAATGGACCATAAGGCCATCAATTCCTTTGGCATCCCAGGCATGGTATTGATGGAAAATGCCGGACGGGGTGCCCTTGAAATGTTTGTCAGAAAATTTGGCCCTCTGGGCAAACAAAACTTAGGTAAACAAAGCCTGGGCAAACAAAGGGTAGGTATCTTTGCAGGGCGGGGAAACAACGGCGGAGATGGGTTTGTCATTGGCCGATATCTCATGGAAAAAGGGATAATGACCACAATTTTTCTCTTATCCACCAGGGACAAGTTAACCGGGGATGCCAGGGCCAACATGCTCCTGGCCCAAAAACTTGTGGAAAAAACCCCGGGAGCCAAACTCATTGAAATCCCGGATGCAAACATTCTTGCCAGGCAAAAAAACAATATTCTCCATCAGGATCTCTTTGTGGATGCCATATTCGGCACAGGGCTCAACTCAGATGTAAGGGGCTTTTACAAAGAGGTGATTGAACTTATGAACGGGTCTAAAAAACCTGTTTTCGCAATTGACATCCCCTCTGGTTTGAATTCAGACACAGGAGAGGTCATGGGGGTTGCGGTCAAGGCAAGAGCAACTGCAACCTTTGCCTTTGCCAAGGCCGGTCATATTCTCCATCCCGGAAACCAGCATACCGGAGACCTTGAAATTATTGACATCGGCATCCCAGGATTCATTGTAAAGGATGAAGATCCAAACCTGTTTTTGATGGAGCCTAGGGATATTGCCCCCCTGTTCTCGCCCAGAAAATTTGAAAGCCACAAGGGCAGCTTTGGTCACCTCTTGGTCATTGCCGGCTCCCCGGGAAAAACAGGAGCAGCAGCCCTTTGTGCCAATGCGGCCATGAGAAGCGGTACCGGCCTTGTCACCCTGGGGGTTGCCCAGAGCCTGAACCCCATCCTTGAACCCCAGGTGACAGAACCCATGACCGTGCCCCTGCCGGAAACCACTGGGGGTTGTTTGTCCGAAGCCAGCCTGGCTCCCATTCAAACCCTTTTAAAGGATAAACAGGCATTGGCACTGGGACCGGGGTTAGGAACTGGGACAGCCACCCAAACCCTGGTCAAAAAACTGGTACAGGAGACCCTGGTACCCCTGGTCATTGATGCCGACGGCCTCAATTGTATTGCCGGATCACTGGAACTTTTCAAATCACGAAAGGCCCCAACCATTTTGACTCCCCACCCCGGTGAAATGGCAAGGCTCACAAAAAAAACAACCAAAGAGATACAGGCCGACCGAAGGGGAATAGCCACCCAATTTGCCCTGGAATACCAGGTTGTTCTGGTCCTAAAAGGCGCCCAGACCCTTGTCTGCTGCCCCGATGGCAAAACTTTCATCTGTCCTGCAGGAAACCCGGGCATGGCTTCGGGGGGTATGGGAGATGTCCTCACAGGCATGATTGCAGGGTTTATTGCCCAGGGGTTTACCGCTGAAGAAGCTTCCATGGCAGGAGTTTTCATCCATGGGCTTTGCGGGGATTTTCTGGCAGAAAAAACCCGGTTTGGATTCCTGGCCTCGGACATGCTCCCTGCCATTCCCAAAACCATCCATGGCCTTCTATGAAAAAAATCATATCCCATGCCGCAGAACAGACCCTGGACCTGGGGAAACAAATCGGGAAAACTGTTTCCAGCCCCTTTGCCATTGCCTTGAGAGGAGATCTAGGGGCGGGCAAAACCACCCTGGTCCAGGGGCTGGCCAAGGGATTAGGTGTCGATGACAATTATTATATCACCAGCCCCACCTTTAATATCATTAATGAATATCCAGCCAAAGAGACCCGCCTTTGTCACCTGGACCTTTATAGGTTAGGCAGTGCTGATGAGCTGGAATATATCGGGTTTGACGACCTTGGAGGACCAGATGCCGTCATTGTGGTGGAATGGCCCGGGTTCCTGGAAGAGATGCAATTTGAATTTGACCTTGAAATCAAATTTGAGTTTGATACGGATTACAACAGGGTCATATCCCTTTTTCCATCTGGACATAAGGGTGTAAATCTGGTAAGCAAATTATTTTTATAAATTTTTATTTAAGTACAATTCTGGAGTTATTATGGCGTTAAGAGTACAAAAATATGGTGGTACTTCCGTGGCAGATATTGAGCGTATCTCCAATGTTGCCGACCGGGTACAAAAGGCCTATGACAAAGGAGATCAGGTGGTAGTGGTACTCTCTGCCATGGCAGGTGTCACCGACAAACTGATCTCCCTTGCAAAACAGGCCTCAGAAAACCCTGATAAAAGGGAACTGGATGTGCTGCTTGCTACAGGAGAACAGACTACTGCCGCCCTGCTTGCCATGATCCTTAAATCACGGGGATACCAAGCCAAATCCTTTCTGGGTTTCCAGGCTGGCATCCACACTGACAAGGCTTCGGGCAAGGCAAGAATTATGGACATAGATTGTAAAAAGGTTCAAAAAGCCCTTGATAACGGGAATATTGCAGTCATGGCGGGTTTTCAGGGGACTGATAGGGATGGAAATATCACCACCCTGGGCAGGGGGGGATCCGACACCTCGGCCGTTGCCATTGCCTCCTCCCTTAAGGCGGATGTCTGTGAAATTTTCACCGATGTCGACGGGGTCTATACCACAGACCCGAGAATCTGTAGTGCTGCCAGAAAAATTTCAAAAATTTCCTATGACGAAATGCTTGAAATGGCGATATTAGGAGCCAAGGTGCTTCAGATTCGATCGGTTGAATTTGCCAAAAAATTTAATGTGCCCGTGCATGTTCGGTCATCATTCAATGAGGAGGAAGGAACAATGGTCATCAATGAGAGTGCTGATATGGAAAGTGCCATCGTATCGGGCGTTACCTGTGATATGAATGAAGCAAGGATCACCCTGAAACGGGTACCGGATCAACCAGGTGTATCAGCAAAAATATTCGGCCCCCTGGCCAAAGCGGAAATCATGGTGGACATGATCATCCAGAACACCCGATCAGACGGGGAAACAGACCTGACCTTCACGGTGACCAAAGATGACTTTGAACGGGCCAGGGAAATATCTGAAGCCGTGGCCAAGAAAATCGGTGCAGCAGAAGTGCTGACGGGCACGGAGATTGCGAAGGTCTCTGTAATCGGTTTGGGAATGAAAAGTCATTCCGGTGTTGCGGCCATCATGTTTGAAGCCCTTGCCTCGGAAAACATTAATATCCGCTTGATCTCCACTTCCGAGATCAGGATCTCCTGCGTCATCCTGTCCAAGTATGCGGAGCTTGCTGTTAGAACCCTGCACACCGCCTTTGGTCTGGATCAGGAAAAATAGACCGGTCTTAAACCAGCTGGCCCGAAAATTTTATATGATGCATATAAAATTTTCGGGTCCGTTGTTCCCCTGTCAGCCGACTATTGCCCTAGTACAAGATCAATTTCCCTAACCACTTTTTCTGCTGCCCTGGCAGGATCGGCAGCATCCCTGATGGGCCGTCCAATAACAATGAGGTCACTGCCCTGCTTCACAGCCTGGGATGGGGTGGTCACCCTTTTTTGATCATCATTTTCAAGCAGGCTCCATTCCGGCCTTATACCCGGAGTAACCGCCAGAAAATCCCGGCCAAATACCTCTTTAATCAGGGCCGCTTCCATTCCGGAACATACCACCCCTGCACACCCTGCTGCTACGGCCATGCGAGCCCGGACAAGAACCAGCTCATTG
>DAOWDR010000696.1 GCA_030638935.1 Desulfobacteraceae bacterium
ACAGGATAAAATATCCTGTGCCTGCAATTTAACAATTAAAAATTTTTGAAATCATCGTCATCATCAAAGGGAATAACCTGATCAGGCCGTATCTCTTTTGCATCATGTGCCAGCATTTTTTTCTTGCCGGGACCCACTGGTTTTAAATGGTGGGAAACCGTTTTTATTGTCCGGCTGGTTCCGGTGCTGGCTTGGTCTCTTTTACCGGTGACCATCATCATCAGGTCACCTACATAATCCCTGAGCTGCTCGGCCTGGGCATTCATTTCTTCGGATGCCGATGCAGATTCTTCCGCATTGGCAGCATTCTGCTGAACCACTTTATCCATTTCGGAAATAGCAATATTTACCTGCTCAATACCCGCAGACTGTTCCTTGGATGCTTCAGAAATTTCCGCCACCAGGTCTCCAACTTTGGCAGAATTTTGGGCAACCTGGCTGAATGCATCATTGGTGGTTGTAACAAGTTCAGAACCATCATTGACCTTTTTCACAGTGCCTTCAATAAGTTCGGCAGTGTTTTTTGCCGCATCTGCAGACCGCATGGCAAGGTTTCTTACTTCTTCGGCCACAACTGCAAAGCCTGCTCCTGCTTCTCCTGCCCTGGCAGCTTCAACGGCCGCATTTAGGGCAAGAAGATTTGTCTGAAAAGCAATTTCATCTATGGTTTTTATAATTTTTTGTGTTTCTTCGCTGGCCTTTGAAATTTCTTCCATGGAAATAATGAGTTGATCCATGGATTCATCAGCAGTTTTAACCACCTGGTTGGCATCTTTCATGAGGTTGTCTGCATGGCTTGCGTTCTCAGCATTTTTCTTGGTCATGGAAGACATTTCTTCCATGGATGATGAGGTTTCTTCGATGGAGGCTGCCTGCTCGGATGCACCTTCGGCCATTGACTGACTTGATGATGATACCTGACTCGAGGCTGCTGCCACCTGGTTGGCCCCTTCACCCATTCCAAGGCTGATGTTTTTCAGTACGGATACAATCCCCCTGGCAATGATAAACGCCAGGAACAGCCCGGCAAGAATCGCAATCACCGAAACAATGGCCACATTTCTTTTTGTACTCTGGGCGGCAGCAAGCATGGCCTTGTCCGTTAAAATATTATTGGCAGCCTCTTTTCTTAACTCGTCTAAAAGTTTTTGCGTCTTTACAAGATTCGGAGCTGTCTGGGTTGCATAAATATTTGCGGCGTTCTCTTTTCCCATGAGAAGATCCTCGGCTCTGGTCGATAATTTTCCAAGTAATTCCTGGGTCTTGTGCAACTCCTGGGTGGTTTCATTTTTGAAAATTGCGATGGCCTTGTTCCTGCCGGCCATCAGTGTGTTTTCATATTTAATTGCCTGGTCAATGAGTCCGGCTACCTGTTCAAGATATGCTTGTGTCTTTTTTTCAAATATGGATTCTGCCAGATCTTTATCCCCGTTATTTAAAGCATTATTTATCAGGACAGCACTGGCGTGGAGAGCATCATGGGGTTCTTTTACCGCCGTTAAAATTTTATTCAGGGTTGGATTGCTGTCCATGAGTTTTGTTGCTTCTTCTGAACCAAACCATTGACCAAACTCGCATTTTGCAGGATCTGTCTGAACTGTTATCAATGACCCTTTTATCAAAGACTGGGCAACCATGGATGCCCATTTTCTGTGGTCATCCAGTCTTTGCCGCAGCGTATCAAGAAGACCGGGATGGACCTGTTGGTATGATTCTATAATATGTTTTGCTGTTCCATGAACTTTTTGATGTGGAATTTTTATTTCCTGGAGCAGCCGGGCCAGATCAGGATCTGACTGGGCGGTTTTTTCAGCTTCCTGACTATAAAGCCATTTGCCGAAACTGCATTGGGTATGATCGGTCTGGGCGACTACTTTTTCTGCATTGTTAAGAATCGCATCTTGTATGGTTTGTGCCCATAGAAGATGCTTAACCTCTATAACGGCTAAAAAACCGGGTAGCCCGGGATCAGCTTCTTCATAGGCCTCATTAATAGTTATGGCGGATTCATGGAGAAGGCGGTGGGGCTCTTCAATCTCTTTAAACAGCGGTGCTAGTGTCGGCACTAATGCTTCTGCCTGTTTTCTGCCTTCTCCAAATAGCCATTTGCCAAAGCCGCATTGGGTATGATCGGTCTGGACATGAAGTTTATGAACCGTATCGTCTGTCAGAAGCTTGTTTACATCCATTATCCAGTTAAGATGATCCACTTCTTTCTGGGCAAGTTCCCCATCAAGGGATGTTCCGTGAATTACCTCTTCTGCATTTTTAACAATCCCTCCTACCCCTGTAAAACTGATGGTCCCCAGTACGATCAGGAGAAGAATAATGATGCCAAATCCCGTTGCAATTTTTTTGCCGATGGTTAAATTTTTCCAGTTCATAATTTCTCCTTAAAAAAGATAATATTTAATTGTTTTTTCAAAATTAATTATTTTTGGATGTACTTTCCAGGGCCGAAATTTCAACACTGCTCAATACTTGATCAATATTGAGAAGAATTTTTACTCCACCTTCCATTTTGGCCATACCCAGGATATAATCTGTGTCCAGTTTGCTTCCAAAGGCAGGTGTCTCTTCAATCTCTTCCTGGGTAATATTGACTACCTCAGAGACTGAATCCACAACAATACCAATAAGGATTGTGCCTGATTCACCGTCAATTTCCACAACAATGATGCATGTTCTCTCAGAATAGGGGATAGCGGCCATGGAAAATTTTAGTCTGAGATCAATGACAGGAATGACCTTGCCACGGAGATTGATAACCCCTTTAACAAAATCCGGCGTCTGGGGCACAGACGTTATGGACATCATACCAATGATCTCCTTTACCTTGAGGATACCAATGCCGTAAGTTTCATCGGCCAGTGTGAATGTGAGATATTTCCCTGTTTTTATTGTGATTTCCTGGATAGCCCGGTCCAGATTACCAATCTCCTCTTCCATTACACATCTCCTTCTTTAAATATTAATAGTTATTACGATATTTTGGATTTTTGGCCATGTGCTGGAAGATGCTTTTCAGCTCAGCCATATCAATTGGTTTGACCATGTAATAAAGGATTCCCTGGCTGCGGACTTTTTTTTCCACATCCCTGGAGCTGTGTCCGGTCATGGTAATAATTTCCATTCCAGACCATCCTTTTTTCAACTTGGGAATTAAATCATAGGCAATGGTATCCGGCAGGAAGATATCAAGTAAAATGAGATCAAATATTTCAGTTTCAATGATGCCTAAAGCCTCTTTCCCTGTTTCAGCGACAATGGCCTTGTGGCCCCATTTTTCTATCTTTAGTTTCAAGAATTTTGACACCTGACCTGTATCTTCGATAATTAGAATTTTCATGGTGGCCTCGTCGTATTGTGAATTCTTTCGTAAAATTTTGTCTGGTCGCTTTCAGGCATTGAAGGTGCCATAGATGATTAGAAAGCAATTGATATGCCAGGCATGACATGTTTGTTTATCTTGTTGATTTTATTTAGAAAAATGCTTTTTATCGGAAAATAATATTTTTTAGAAAATGGGGTTGAATTTACCCATTCTATGCGTATTGCTGGTGTAATACTTTGAAATCAAAGAAAATTTTAGAAAATGGGGTTGAATAGCCTCAAATGGGGGTATTTTTCAGGACTTGATAATATTATGTTTCTTGATTTTCGAGTAAAGGGTTTTGCGGTTCATTCCCAGGATTGATGCAACCTTGCCTTGCTGCCACTGATTTTTTTGCAAATAATGGGTAATAATTTTATTTTCATAATTTTTCATCGCATCCTGTAAATTATGAACATCATCACCAATATTTAATTCAATCTCCTGAACGGCTAAGCTTTTATCCCTTTCTGCACCGAAAGAATCAAATACATCAAGCCGATTAAGGGTAATATATCGATGGATAATATTCTGCAATTCCCTTACATTACCCGGCCAGTCATAGTTTTCCAATGCAGTCATTATGTTTGGCGGAATGTGTGGCAGGGTCTTGCCGCGATTGAATCTTTTTAAAAAATGATAAATTAAAAATGCAATATCTTCTCTTCTCTTTCGAAGGGGTGGAAGATGTATTGGAACAACATTAATCCGGTAGAAAAAATCAGACCGCATAAATCCTTTTTTTACAAGCATGTCCATATCTTTGTTTGTGGCGGCAATCACTCGGATATCCGTCTTGACAGGCAGATTACTCCCAAGGGGGATGAATCCGTTTCCATCAATTGCCCGGAGCAACTTGACCTGCATATTTAAATTGATTTCTCCAATCTCATCCAGAAATAGGGTTCCTTTATCTGCGATCTCTAAAAACCCTGACTTATCAATATTGGCACCTGTAAAGGCTCCTTTTTTGTATCCAAAGAATTCACTTTCGACCAGATTATCAGGAATCCCTCCGCAGTTCACCGGCAGAAACGATTGATCCTTTCTTTTTCCCAAAGTGTGGATGGCGTTGGCGACAAGTTCCTTACCGGTTCCTGATTCGCCATAAATAAACACACTGGCATCGGATGAGGCCACCTCCAAAATAAGGTTATAGATTTCCTGCATTTTTATACTTTGCCCTATAATATCGCCCAGGCCGTAACGATTGGTGCTCGCCGATTTTAACAGTCTATTTTCCAGTTGAAGTTTTTTTTGATTTTCCTCCATCATTTGTTCAGCAATCTTTCGATCATTGATATCAATTGCTATTACTTGCTGGCCTGAAATTTTTCCCTCTGAATCCAATCCGGGGCTGGCAATATAATAATACCATCTCTTATTTTTAGGGCTTTGGTTTTCAAAGTTGATTGTTTCACCTGAAAACACTTTATTCCCCAAACACCAGGGACATTTGTCACTAAATCCATGAAGCAGTTCATAACAATTGGCACCAATAGCATCATATCCGAGATGATCAATTAATGCTTTATTCATAAATTTAATTTTATAATCTCTGGAAACAGTATAGATAAATCCATTGAAATTATTTAAAATCAGATCAAGCTGTTCCTTACTTTTTCGCAAAACATCTCTTACGAAATATCTCTCAGTCTCATCTGTATATACAGAGACTATTTCTCCTGTGGATAAACGATAAACAAAATTTTCCCGCCATGCTGTCAGCCTGTTGTCTTCATATAGGCAGACAGGAAAATGTTCGGGAATCCCTGTTGCCCATACCTTTTGAAAAATTGCAAATAGTCCGAAATCTTTAATCTTTGGAAAAATTTTCAGAACACTTTGGCCCAGGAGATTTTCTTTGGGAATGTTATCGATTTTTTCTGCTTGTTTGTTAAAATACTTAAAAATAAAATCTTGCCCATTCTGGCTTACTTCATAGATGGCTATTGCGCTGTTAATATTATCCAATAGTTCTTGATATTTTTTTTCAGGTTTCATTTGGGATTTCATAACAATTATATGTAACCATAAGTTAAGGAAGCAAGGCTCTATTAAAATAACAGT
>DAOWDR010000260.1 GCA_030638935.1 Desulfobacteraceae bacterium
ATTCTTCAAGCACATCCTGCACATAGGCTCGGATTCGATCCCCCCGTTTGTAATTTTCCTTGGGCATCTGATCTCTGGGTCTCAAAATTGCTTCAGCCTGACCCAGGTTGACCACAAGGTTGCCACGGTCAAATCGTTGGACAATTCCGTTAATAATTTTACCCTGTTTATGAATAAAATTATCATAAATAGCATTTCTCTCAGCTTCCCGCATTTTCTGGATAATGACCTGCTTGGCTGACTGAGCCGCTATCCTGCCAAATTCTTCAGTATCAATACGAATGCCGAGACTGTCACCTATTTCACATTCCGGATCATATTCATATCCCTCTTCCAGGGTCAGCTCACTATCCTCATACTCTACTTCTTCAACAACCTCTTTAAAATGGAACACCTCAACATCGCCGCTCTTTTCATCATAATGGACCTCGATATCCGCCCGGGGCCCGATTTTCTTTCTTGCAGCAGAAATAATGGCCTCTTTGATTGTGGTTATGAGTATTTCCGCATCAATACCCTTTTCACGGCTTACCTGGTCAATTACCCTTTTAATATCTGTGATAAACATGTTAAGCGTTCTCCATATTACTGCCCTGCAAGCATTGCTTTGCTGATCATAAGGTCTTCTATTTCAACTTTTTTACCATCAACCGCAATTATAACAGAATCATCATTTATCTTCTCAAGAATCCCAGTAAATTTTTTCTGTCCCTCAACAACCTCGTATGTTTCTATTTTAATTTTCTCACCCGTAAAACGATGAAAATCCTCTTTTGTATTCAAGGGCCTGTTTGGCCCGGGGGAAGACACTTCAAGCCGGTAACTGCCAATCCGTTCTATATGGATATCAATCAAATCCCCAAGCTGCCGGCTGACGTACGCACAATCATCCATAGTGATTCCGCCCGGCTTATCAATGTAAACCCGGACCATTTTTTCTTTTTCACCAGGGTTATACTCAATGTGCACAAGTTCTATATTTTCGGCCTGGCACAGGGGCAGTGCAACCTCCCTGATTTCTCCCTTCAGCGTCCCTGTATCATCCTGTCTTCCAAAACCCATAAAGCAGCTACAACCCCTTCAAATTTATACATCCCCAAATACAAAAACGGGCAGATGCCCGTTCCTAGTAATACAACCTTTAACAAAATCCTACCCCAAAACAATAGTGGCTCAGATCATTTAGCACCTCAATAATTGGAAGTAATCTACCATCCTCCCAAAAAAGATGGAGCGGGCAACGAGACTCGAACTCGCGACATCAAGCTTGGGAAGCTTGCACTCTACCAGCTGAGTTATGCCCGCATTAGCAGCGTAATATATCAATCCCCATCTATTTTGTCAACACCCCATTTTACTCGGGCAAATCGGCTTTAAATTCATCCAAAATAGCCCCTGACATATTGGTGTGAACTTTTTTGATATTTTTTTCCGTCAGGGTTTTAGTAGTTGACCTGTAAACAACCCTAAAGGACAAAGATTTTTTCCCCTCTTCAAGGGGTTTGCCTTCAAACACATCAAAAAGAAAATAATCCTCAATAAGAGATTGTTTTTCAGCAAATATTTTCATCTTCCCAAGGATGGCACCCACTTCAATCTTGTCATCCACAATAAAGGTCATATCCCTGGAAATGGAGGGGAACCTCGGCAAGGGATCTGCCTGGATGGATTCAGGCATCAAACTTAACAGCATGGCCAGATCAAGATCAAATACATAGGCATCCTGTTTTAATCCGTAATTTTTTAATACCTGACTGTCAATTTTTCCAAGGGAGCCCACTTCTTTGTCGGATATCTTTACAATGGCCCCAAAACCGCCTTCAAAATAGGGACAGACATCCTTTTGAATTTGCAAAAATTGGGCATCTGCTATCATCAAGTCATTAAGCAGGCCTTCCACAACCCCCTTAAGATCAAAAAAATCAACACCTGTCTTTTTGGAAAACCAGGACTGTTCAAAACGATTTCCGGTTATCAAACCCCCTAGCATCTCTTTTTCCTCGGGCAATTCTCCTTTTTGTGTTCTAAAGAAAACCTTACCGATTTCAAAAATTTTTATGGAATCAGACTGCTGGGAATTATTCCGTTTCATGGTTTCAAGGAGCCCGGGGACAAGGGAGGTTCTCAACACAGACAACTGATCTGAAATGGGATTTAAAATCTTTTCAACTGATCTTCTAGGATCGGTTTCAGACAATTTCAGCCGGTCACAGGATTCCCCGTGAATAAAATTATAATTAATGGCTTCATAAAAGGAAAACCCGGGCAAAATCTGTCGAATTTTCTCCCTGAGCAATAGCACAGGGGCCAGCACCCTTCCCTTGGCAGGCACCAGAGGGTAACTGGTCTTAATATTGTTATACCCCCACAACCGGGCAACCTCTTCGGAAAGATCTTCAGGGCGGGCCACATCCACACGAAAAGATGGAACCATCACATTTAATTGGTTCTCGCCTGTTTGTTCAATCCCAAATTCAACTGATTTTAAAATCTCCCCAATAGCCTGGCAGGAAAAATCAGTACCAAGCCTTGTGTTTAAGGCATCCGTACCAAGGGGAATTTCTACTATCGCGGACTTTAAAGG
>DAOWDR010000330.1 GCA_030638935.1 Desulfobacteraceae bacterium
AAAAAATTTCTTAAGAAATTAAAAAATATTCAGGATATCCCATCTTTGCCTGCCATTGTGATGAAAGTGAATCAGATGTTGGATGATCGAAATACGACGATTGATTCTTTAGCCGGGGTAATTGAAAAGGACCAGGCAATTGTTTTTAAAATGCTGCTTTTAGTGAACTCTGCTTTTTTTGGGTTAAGGGAAAAAGTTTCATCCGTAAAGGATGCTTCAATTATTCTTGGTTTTGATGCCATTAGAAATATCATTATTTCCTTGTCAACTTTTGAAACGTTAAGCAAACTTTCCAAAGAAAAATCCAATGAATTATTTGATATTGAGGATTTTTGGAAACATTCAATCGCTGTTGCCGTGTTGAGCAAATACCTTTCTGAAAAAATCGGCATTGGTGATCCTGAAAAATGTTTTGTTAACGGCCTTCTCCACGATACAGGAAAACTGATTTTGGCATATTATTTTAAGGACGAATTTAAAGCGGTTATGACAAAAGCAAGAAAAGAAGGATTGATTTTCCTGACTGCTGAAAAAAAAGTACTCCCTGTGGACCATTGTGAAGTCGGGTATGCCATTGCAAAAAAATGGGGTCTGCCGGACCTGCTTTCCAATACGATTTATAACCATCACAGAATCCAGGCAGGATCTCCTGCCCGGCATGACAGTATTATTGTCAACTATGCTGATGGATATGCAAACAGTTTTATCCGGGATTCATTGAATCGGACAACCAGTTCGGGTAGAATAATATATGAATATTTTGACCTGAATTCAAGGAAGCGGATGAAACCGATGATGGAATCCCATCATCTTTGGTTTCCTGGGGTCTTCAGATTAATTAATGATGCCCATTTGTTTTTTTTCAATACAGGACAGGATGAAAAAATATGACAAACAAAACACATACCGTATTATGCGTTGATGATGAAAAACAGATTCTTTCATCCTTAAGGAGGCTTTTAAGAAAAGAAGATTTTAACCTGTTGACAACTTCAAATTGTAAGGAAGGGCTGGATATTTTGGAAAAAGAGGATGTCCACCTGGTTATTTCAGATCAACGAATGCCCCAGATGAGCGGAACTGAATTTTTATCAAAAGTTAAAGAGAGATATCCAGACACGATCCGAATCGTATTAACAGGATATACAGAAGTAGATACTATCAGAGATGCAATAAACAAGGGTAATATTTACAAGTTTATCCTTAAACCCTGGAATGATGATAACATTAAGAATGAAATCAAAAAATCTCTTGAACAATATGACCTGATCCAGGCCAATCGTTCTTTAAATGAAATTATTATAGAAAAGAACAATCAGCTTGAAGAGGTAAATAAAAACCTTGAAAAGAAAATCAGCATTCGAACCAGGGAACTGGAATTAAAAAACCAGGCCCTTGAACTGTCCCGTGCGTTGTTTGAAGGATTGCCTGCACCGGTTGTGGGCCTGAGCATTGACAAAACGATTATCCTTATCAATAAAAAGGCCCAGGATTTGGAAATTCAGAACCAGAAGTTAATTGTGGGAAAGTCAATTTTTGAATATTTTTCCGACGATATCAGGGAGAAGATAGAGCCTGTATTCAAATCCGAAAAAAATCACATAAGTATAAATCAAAAAATTAATAATTTTAGCTATATGGTTGAGTTTTGTTCCATGTCCGGCAGGTTTTTCGGCAGGGGGGTTATTCTTTATTTTCAATTACAAAAAAATCTTTGATCTATAAAATCAAATAGACTGAATTTTCATTTCGTAAAAATTAATACCCGAGGCTTCTTCTGAATTCTTTTTTACCTCTGTTATCCGGCACCTGGCGTCGGGATTGTACAGGGTGAGAGAGGCGTTGGGACCAAACACCCGGGTGCCGGACCGGATTTTTTTTCCCACTTTCACCTGGGCCAGGGGTTTTTTTCTGGCAGTAAATTCCAAAATTCGCTTTTTTTCATCGGCCAGGTTCAGGTTCAGCTCCTCAAATTGTTTAATCCTGTCCTGTTTCTGGGAAATCTCCAGGGCAATGGCGTCCTGCCGTTCAAATTGGCTGTTGATTTTTTCTTCTGCCCGGGCTGCATCAAGTTTAAGCTGGCTGGCCACCTTTTTTACCTTTTGGTAGGCCGCCATATTTCCTGCGGCTTTTAGATCTCCTATTTTGCTTTCAATTTTTCGCAGTTCCAATTGGGACCGGTCCTGTACATGGGCATGTTGTGATATTTCCCCATGGAGGTTGTTATCCTCTTGTTCCAGGATTGATATTTCTTTTTTTAAAAGAGCTGCTGCCTCAAAATGAATCCTCATCTTTCCATCCACCACTGCCACTAGACGGTTGGTATGTTCATCCACACCAACAATCAGCTTTGCAGGTTTGGAAGAGTCCGTCCCGATATCCGCCGCATCTATGCCCATTTTGGCCGATATTTCCGAGGCAATGATAACCCCGCTGGTATTGATGCAGGCACCTGAAAGATGAATAACAGAATCCATTATTTCCCTTTGAACGATAAGGTCGCCAAAGGCATTGATTTTTGAATTATGGATATATTTGGCCTGGACTGACCCTTTTACATTGACAAGTTCCGTATCCACTATTCCAAAGGAGACATTCAGATCACCGGTCAGATCAATTTGGGCCCCTTCTATTGCCCTGGCAGTCAAGGAGGCTCCTTTTACCTTAAAACCCTGTTTTACAACCCCTTCCACCACTACATTCCCGTCAAATATAACATCTCCCGTTTCAAATCCCAGATCTCCTTTGATTTTCAGCTCCGGGCAGATGGTTACCTTTCCCATGGCATCCAAATGGGGCTGGCCCTCAATCTTGGCATAGATTTTGTTCCCATCCTCGGAAAGCAGGGTGCCGGGCCCTGCTTCAAATGCCATGTCAATTGGTTCATTTACAGGAATTTCATGACCTGTTACATCAATGCCGGGTTTGCCCTTTTCCAGGGATATTTTGGCAGCCAGAAAAGTATTTTGACTCACAAAGGGGATTTCTCCCCTGTCCCTGAAATTGATGCTGCCATCTTCGCTCACCTTGCCGGCGTGGCGAAAATCCGTGGGGAAATGGTATCTAATGATTGTATCCTTGGAAGGGACAGGTGAAAGTCCCTGGGCAATGACAAAGGGTTTGCTTTCCTGGGAGGCTGATGACAGCCAGTCTTTGATGGCGATGTCCTCTTTAACACCATAGGTGATGCTATGCCTGAATAAATAATATTTGATAATGGTCAGATCCAGAATCCCGGGTTCCATTTTTTTTATTTGAATAAAGGCCTTTGCCCGGTCCCGGGAGATTGTCATTTGGAGGTGTTTATCCATATATTGCTGGAAATCTTTTCCAAACAGGTCCATGCCTGCGGCATTACTCTGGTGGAAGAGCATCTGGATTGCCTGTATCAGGGGTGGGGTCAGGTCTGCAAATTGCTTTTCCTGGCCTGACCTGTAAACTGCATCTCTGTAATAAAAAGGCTTGAGCTCAATGGAATGACGGAAACTTGCTGTTTCAAGAATTTGCTTGACCTGCTCCTTCATTTTTATAAATTCTCCACCAAAACCCTGGGGAGACAAATCAACCTGTTTTGCTTCAAGGATTTCTTTCAAGGAAGGAATCTTGTCAGGGCTGACAGCCCCTTTGCCGGACTTAAGTTTTGATTCAAGAATCCTTATCTGCTTTTTCCTTTTTTCCATCTGTGCCAGGTCCGATCCTTCCTGTTTCTTGAAATTGCCGGCAATCTGAAATAGTTGTCTGTTCTGGCGCTGGGTAATACCTTGTAAATTTTTTAATTTTAAGGCGGCCTGGTATTGCCGGCAGCCATCTTCCACCTGGACGATCAGGTCATGGTCATCAAAGGGAAGGGTGAGGCAGGAATGGAGCTGGGCAGTATTGACGGCAGAGACCATGGTGTCAATATATGCGGTATCCACCATAAGGATACGCAGGGTCGAAGGCGAAATTTTTCTGGCCCTTATCAGAATTTGGTCCCCCTTCATTTCCGGCATGGCATAGCTTGAAATAATCAAGGCATAGGGAGAGGTTCCAGCATCTTTTAAGGCAATAAGACCGGCAGCAGAGGTGTCAAAGCAATGAACCTTAAATCCCTTTGCCGACAACAGGTTTTCCAGCCTGGATCCCATGGTATCCAGGGCCTCAATTACCAATATTTTTAGAGAGTGCTTTTCGATGGTGTCCCCTTTCTACAGGTTCAGGGTCTGGTGGGTGATCTGTTTAGGGCTGTCCGGATTTTGGGAGTCAATCTCCATGAACTTTGACATGCCGACATCGTCTTGAAGGATGGTGGAGGCCATGGTGCCCATGATTTTTGTTCCCCGGAAGAGTTTTTTATTGACCTTGAGTATCGGGATGGGGTCTTCTTTTTCAAGCCGTTTGGTGGCCCCCTCTTTTTCCTTTTGCAGATCTGAGATTTTTGTGTTCAGTTCTGAAATTTTATTGTCGCAGTTCAAGATTTCATTGGAGACCTCATCCTGGGCCTGGAAAATCCCTTTGATGCGTTCATCTGCCTGTTCAATACTTGTTTCAATCTCTTTGAGTTCTTTGACTAAATTTTGCTTTTCCTCCTTGCCTGCTGCCTTACCTATCATTTTTTCTATGAATTCCATTTTTTTGTTTAGTTTTTCCTGGGCAAATGTCTGGTTGGCCACATCAACATGGAGAGCATTGTGGGCCTCGTCATGGGAGCGCTTTTGGCCGATGGTTTCATCCAGGTCCTTTTGAAGGGTGTCGATTCTAACCTCAAATTTTTCAGCTATCCATCTGATATGATCGTCAACTCCTGTTTTGATGGTGGAGGATTCGGCTTTTTCAGTACCAATTTGTTTGACACTGAATCCCATCCTGGCGGCAATAAGGGAAGCGGTTATCCTGCCTGCCTCATTGGCTAATGCCCCTGAGATTAGGATACGTGATCCCATTATTTCCCTGGTGATCATCATATTACCGTGGGCCAAAATTTTCACATTATTGAGAAATTTTGCCTGGACATTTCCCTGGGTTTCAATATGGGAATTGACTATTCCATTGGAAACCTTGAGATCCCCCCGAATCAGGATTACGGCTCCATTGATCTCATTTACTATCAAGTCGTCGCATTCCACTTTAAATCCCTCTTTTACCATGCCGGTAACCAGGACGTTTCCATTAAAATTGATATTTCCTGTTTTAAAATCCACATCCCCTTTAACGGTAAATTGTTCCAGAACGCTGATCACGCCCTTGGCATCCATACTTGGCTGGCCCTGGATGGTGGCGGTCAATTGCAGCTCATCTTCGGAGAATTGCACCCCGTCTCCTCCCAACAGCGGCACATCTTCCACTTCACCCACAAGAAGGGTTTCACCAAAAATATCCACCCCGGGTTTTGGATTTTCCATTTGTTTTTTCTCTGCCAGGACCTGGCCTTTTTTTACAAAGGGAGAATCTCCCCTGGCGGAAAAATCTATGGAACCGTCTTCCCTGATAACGCCTGCTTCATCATGCTCAACATTAAAATGATAAATAATACTGGCAGGCTTGCCCACACTGGCCGGCACACCCCGGGCCACCACAAATTTTTCATGGGGGTCTGTACAATTTTGAATAAAGTTGTGGATATCTTTATCCAATAAGACTCCGTTTTTGATACCCCGTTTTTTGATCATCTGTTTAATGGGGGTGATATCCGAGGTTCCATGCACAGCTTTTGGGACCCGTATCCAGGCTTCCACCCGGTCTTCTGAAACCTGGAGATCCACAAAGGCACCAAATTCGGAAGAAAAGGCAGCAGAAGGGTCCTTTCCATTCTTTTTTCCTCCGGATCTGTCCTGGCCGGCCATGACTTCGTCTCTTAACTCGGCTGCAATGACCTCTGATTCCACCAGGATATCTCCGATGAGCATGGACACCCCGCTGTCTTCAAAGTTATTTAATTGTTTGCGAAGGGCCCGGTCCACATCTTTTTGACTGGCAATTCCACGGTCCATGAGCATCTTTCCAAATTTCCTGTCCAGAAGACGGGTTTCTATGAGGGCCATTTTTGCAAAAAGACGGCTCAGGTCTTTTCTCTGGAGAAATCCCTTGGAGATAAGAACCTTGTCAATGGTCAGTCCGGTTGATTGTTCGGCTTCCTGTTCATCCAGCTCCTCCTGGGCCCTTTCAAGCTCTCCCCTGGTGATATAGCCGTCATTAAATGCCAGGATGGCAAAATCCGGTAATTTTTTATAGTCGTCAATGGTAACACCGGCTATGGGTTCTGATCCAATGCCAAACA
>DAOWDR010000152.1 GCA_030638935.1 Desulfobacteraceae bacterium
CAATGCCTGGAATGCGACTTAAATAAAATAATTGTCAACGGGGTGGATACCGACCATTCGCCCTATGATACAGGCTCCTATGCATCCAGCACCACATTTTTGACCGGCATGGCCGTTGTCAAAGCCTGTGAAAAATTAAAAAAGCAGATCATCCTGGAAGCTGCCACCCGGCTTAAATCAGACCCGGACACCCTGGAATTTGACGGCACCCATATTTTCAATAAAGATAAAAGAATCTCCCTTGCCGAGCTGGCCCAGGGACTTGTGGTGGGATCAGGCAATTGCCTGACCGCGACCTCATCCCATTCAAGCCCTGTTCCTCCACCCCCGTTCATGGCCGGGTTTGCTGAGATTGAAATGGATTTTGAAACAGGAAAAACTCAAGTGATAGACTATGTGGGGGTGGTGGACTGCGGTACGCCCATAAACCCGAACCTGGCCCGAATCCAGACAGAAGGAGGCATTGTCCAGGGAATCGGCATGGCCCTGTTTGAAGATATCACCTATGGAAAAACCGGAAAAATGATGAACAATTCATTTATGCAGTATAAAATTCCCTCCCGACAGGATATAGGAGATGTCCGGGTTAATTTTCAAACCAGTTATGAGCCGGCCGGACCCTTTGGGGCCAAATCCATTGGAGAGGTGGTCATCAACACCCCGGCTCCGGCTATTGCCCATGCCATAACCAATGCCTGCGGAATACATTTAAGGGCCCTTCCCATGACAGCTGAAAAAATTCTCATGGAAATAATTAAGAAAAAAACACCTAAAAAAAAGAAATAATCTATTCCCCCATGGAAACCTATCCCTCTCCAAAACCTATTAAGCTGGCCGGAATCATCCTTGCCGCCGGCATGGGAACACGGATGGGAGCCACCAAACAGCTTTTAGCACTTAGGGGGAGACCCATCCTGGAAAAGGTGATCCGAAATGGCCTGGCAGCCCATCTGGACCCCCTGATTCTTGTGCTGGGTCATGAGGCAAACAAAATTATGGATACGCTATTTTTGTCCCGGACCAGGGTGGTAATAAATCCCGGGTACAAAACCGGGATGAGTTCTTCCATCAAAGCAGGACTTGCTGCCATTGGACCCCTTTGTGACGGAGCCATGTTTCTTCTTGGGGACCAGCCCCAGGTTCCCACCACTATTCTCAAAGCACTAATACAATCCTATACAAACCAAGCCCATACCAAAAGGCCCCATACCGATAGGTCCCATACCAACCAGACCATTGTCATTCCCACCTTTCGGGGCAGGCAAGGCAACCCCGTAATCTTTGGCCACCATTTTTTCCCGGAATTAAACCAACTCACCGGAGATATCGGCGGCAGCGTCCTGTTCAAAGCCCATCCTGAAAAAATCATCCGGGTTCCTGTTGAAACCAATGCCATCTGTTTTGACCTGGATACACCGGAAGATTATGAAACTCTTTGCCAACAAGAGGGGAGATAAGATGTCAATCGCCCTGTCCCAGGCCCTCTCCCTGACCAAGGGCATGACCATCTCCGTTGTGGGGGCCGGCGGTAAAACATCCCTGATCTTTGCCCTGGCAACCGAACTGGCAGGCCTGGGTCACCGTGTGCTGGTGACCACCACAACTGCTATTTTCCATCCGGACCATGGCAACCAGCCATATGACAAAATAGTCATCGGAGACATCAAAAAAGTTTGCCAATACATTCCAGAGGCCGGACAAATCATGGTGGCCGGACAAAGCCATGACCCGAAAACCAAAAAACTGAAAGGATATTCCCCGGACAAAATAGCCAGGCTGCAGGAGGGCCATTCTTTTGGTTATATTCTCATTGAGGCTGATGGAGCAAAAATGCTGCCCATAAAAGCACCGGCAGACCATGAACCTGTCATCCCGGCCTGGACAGATATGGTGATCGGCTGTATCGGCCTGGACTGCCTGGGAAAACCCATGGATGGCCAAACCGTACACAGGCCAAAAAATTTTTCAACAATTGCAAAGCTAAGCCCAGGTGATACCATCCAGGCGGACCACCTGGTTTCTTTGGCGGCAGCTTCCCAGGGACTCTTTAAAAACACCAAAAAAAATATGCAAAAAATTGTCTTTCTAAATAAAGCAGATACCAGGGAACTGGTTAAAAAAGGCCGTACCCTGGCTGACAAAATTCTCAAAGTATGCCCCCAGGTGGACAACTGCCTGGTCGCATGTTTGCTGGACACCAAAAAACGGTTCGCCAGTTGAAGTACATTGTCAATCATGGCTGCGAAACCGACCTGTACACAGCCCATTTGAAATGCTGTCCGGTGGTTTAAGCGGAGCCGTAAATGGGTTTTGGGAAATAGCTGATGCGGACAAAGGGAGCGGTGTCACCAATTTTTCCGAGAAAGGCGATTTATGGAAAAAACGCAGGGATTTAGCCAAATCGTTTTGGGTTGAATAAATAAAAAAGATATCTTGGGTCAATAATAAATTGACTGCGTGCGCAATCAATTTATTATTAACTTTATATTTTTTTTAGCCTATTAGGTCATCCATGGGCAGAAAATCAATAGACAATATACGCAAACCACAGATATTGGAACATCTTAGGAAAATTATAAACCAAGAAGGGTTCCATAAGGCCTCGGTGGTTAAAATTGCCAAACGAATGGGGGTTTCCCCTAATTTGGTCCTCCATTATTTTGAATCCAAAGAAGCCATGGTTATGGAGCTTTTTGACCTTATTATGGATGAATATATTGAGCACCTTAGAGAGGCCATCAATGGTGTTTCAAAAGGACCGCAAAGGCTCAAGGCCTTAATTAAAACAATGTTCGGGTTGGGTAAAAATCGAGAATTGCTGAGTGAAAAATCCTATTATGCTTTCTATTACTTGAGTCTGGTGGATGATCAGATGAAATTAAAATTCAACCAAAAGTACAGACAACTTACCGGTATGGTAACCACTGAAATTGAATCCACCGGCCATTTTAACGGGGCGAACCAGGAGGATTTAGCAAAGCAGGCAGAGCTTCTTCTTGCCCTGTTTGAAGGATTTACTTTTAAGTCGAACATTAGAATTAATAACGACCATTTTGAAGAATTTGGGAATTTTTTCTTTGAAAAGGCTTGCGGCCTTTTTCAAATTCAACCTTGATGTTAAGTTTAACAAAAATATAAATTATTTTAATCTATAAATTGCCTGCCTTAGCAAACAAAAAAACTATCCCCAGGAGCATAAAAAAAATTCATCCCACAAAGGAGGATGCCATGGACATCGAAATCAAGAAACGCTTTATGGAAGCATGGGAAAAGTACTTCCCCGGCTGTGAACTGCCCATCGCCTGTTTTTACACCAATGAGCTAAATAATGTTGAGTTTCCGAAGGCCCCCAAGCCTAATTCCAAAGGGTACACCTGTATTTTTAGCCAACTAACTCCCGTAAGGAAAGGGCGGGCCCGTGCCTTCAATAAGAAGAACCTGGGGTGTTTCGGCAGCTTTCTACCCTTTGGTTTTGATTTTGAACTCACAGAGGATATTAAGAACTACGTCTGCAATGTGGAACGAGTTAAAAAGAGTTATGATCTTCTTGAGAACATGTATGAACACCGTCCGCCTAAACAGGCTCCGGCAAAATACCTTGTGTTCAAGCGTTGGGATAAACTTGAAGAACAGGATGAGCCCCAGGTGGTTTTTTTCTTCGGCAATCCGGATGTGATCACCGGTCTCCATGGGTTGGCAAATTTTGACTCAATGACACCATACGAAGTGATCGCACCCTTTGGCACCGGATGTGATTCAATTGTCGGTTTTCCAATGCACGAACTTGCATCTGAACAGCCAAAGGCGGTCCTGGGGCCATTAGATCCTTCGGTAAGGGTCAACTTTAAGCCGGATATTTCCACTTTTTCCACCCCCTGGCCCAAGTTCTTGACTATGTTGGAAAATATGGATACAAGCTTTCTGACAACTATAAGTTGGTCTAAAATAAAATCACGGTTTTCAAAGATAAAATAATTATGGAAAACATTTAGTTCAAAAGGGTTGAGTCATGTTGCGAAATCGGCATTTTTTATTTCTCTGGCTTGTTAATACCGCCACAACCCTGGCCATTGAACTGATCACAATTACGGTTCTGGTGACAATCTTTGAACAGACACAATCCACCCTGCAGGCAGCCGGTACAATGGTGGCCCGGACAATGCCGTCATTTTTGCTGGGCCCCCTGGCCGGGGTGTTGGTTGACCGCTTTCCCCGTAAAAATATACTAATCAGCATGGG
>DAOWDR010000235.1 GCA_030638935.1 Desulfobacteraceae bacterium
CTTGGTATTCTAGCTCCTTGGATGTGCCTTGTCATACACCTGCATCAACCGGTCCATACTCACGTGGGTATAAACCTGGGTTGTTGACAGGCTGGCATGGCCCAGTATTTCCTGGATTCCCCTTAAATCAGCACCTGAATCCAGCATATGGGTTGCAAAGGAATGGCGAAGGGTGTGGGGTGATACAGGAACATTCAACCCGCATTCATTTACAATTTTAGCAAGGATCCGTCTGATGGACCGGGTACTCAGTCTTAAATAATGCTTATTCAAAAATACCGAAGCAACCGGTTGATTAATGGCTGCCCGATAATCACAAATGGCATCAAGGGCTCTTTTCCCCACAGGCACAACCCGTTCCTTGCTGCCTTTCCCAAAAACTCTAATCATTTGGTTTTTAAAGTCAACATCATTCATGTCCAAACCGTGAATTTCAGAAATTCTCATGCCCGTGGAATAAAATGTTTCAAACATGGCAAGGTTTCGTTTCTCCTGCCAGGTATCGGTTTTAATGGAATCTAACAGCCTAAATAAATCATCAATATTCAAAAACCGGGGAATCGTTTTTTCCAGCTTGGGAAATGGTATTGTATCTGCGGGATTCACCTGAATATGCCCTGCCCTGACAAGAAAATTAAAAAATGATTTTAAAGCCGACAAACGTCTGGATATTGTCCGTTTGCTTTTTTTAGCCCGTACCAGGCTGGACAAATATTTTCTGATCTGATTCTTGTCCAGTTCATTGATCCTGGCTAAAAAAACAATCTGATTTTCACAGGCCTCTTCATTTTGATGATTTTTCGAATCAGTTGGATCGTTAGAATCAATAGAACCAAGGGTAACAGTCGGATCGTTGGGATAATCTAAAAAAAATTTGATAAATCCCAGAATATCGGCACGGTAGGCCCTTAGGGTGTTGGATGAATATCCTTTTTCCGCATCAAGGATCTCAATAAATGAATCAAGTATCTTATCGGATTTTATATCTGGAATCATTGGGACAGCCCTAACACTTGCATTACCTGCTGCATGTCTTCCCAGACCTTTCGTTTTAAACCAGGTTGCTCCAGCAAGGTTGATGGGTGAAAGGTGGGCATGACCTGAACACCATTATATGAATGAAATTTTCCCTGGAATTGTTCAAGGGGAGATGTCAGATTCAACAATAGTTGACCGGCCAGTTGCCCCAGGGTAATCAAAATTTTGGGGTGGTTATTTTTAATATGGGCATGGATAGAACTTAAATCAGAAGCATTGCAGATGAACACCGATTCTGGTGTCATTTTCATGGCATTTAAAATTTTAACAAGCAGGACACCGGATTCTCCGTTAAAAAAAGAGCCCTCACTGTCAACAAAAAACATAGAAGCGTTTTCCGGTCCCTGGAAAAAAAAAGAAGATACCTTTTTTATAGGCCTCCCCCACCTATTTATTTTCTCCTGGCTAACCTGGGACAGGAGAAAATCAGAATTGCCCAATGCTTTTTGATGGGAAATATACTGGGAGAGATCCTGAATTGTTCTGATAAACCCAGAAGAAACAGACTGAATCGTATTATTTTCCCCCATACTGGCTATCCTGTTTGTTCAATAATGGTGTCCAAAAGAAGATGGGCAACCTTGTGCTTATCCATTAAGGGAATATCCTTTGAAGCACCGTCTTTGAAGAAGAGTTTGACCTTGTTGGTATCTGTTTTAAACCCGGAATCGTCTGATCCCACAAGATTGGCAGCGATCATGTCCAGATTCTTTTTTTTAATTTTGGCCAGGGCATGTTTTTCAAGATCATTGGTTTCTGCAGCAAATCCAACTAAAAACTGTTTTTCGGTTTTAAGCTCACCAATGCGCTTGAGGATATCCATATTCTCTGTCATGGAAATGGTCAGGTTTTTTGAATTTTGCGTTTTCTTAATCTTGAGGGTAGCGGGATCAACCGGTTTATAATCTGCCACAGCAGCCACCTTGATGATTATGTCGGCAGCCTCAAGGTTTGAAAATACAGCATCGGCCATTTCATCACAACTTTCCACAGGGATGCATTCCACTCCCACCGGCGGATCAATGCTGACAGGCCCTGTGACCAGGGTAACCCTTGCCCCCCTTTTTTCAGCAGCCCGGGCAATTGCATATCCCATTTTACCCGAAGAATGGTTGCTGATATACCGGACAGGATCTATTGCTTCAATGGTGGGGCCGGCTGTTATAAGAACCTGTCTACCCCCAAGATCTTTTTTGGTCAAAAGCGCATCCAGCCTGTCAAATATAAACCAGGGTTCCGGCAACCGACCCGTTCCAACGGTTTTACAGGCAAGCACCCCGGCATCCGGATCAACTATATGAATGCCATCCTGTTCAAGGATATCAAGGTTTCTTTGAACCCGAATATTTTGATACATATCCGTGTTCATGGAAGGACAAATCATGATAGGGCTTGTGACCGCCAAAAGCGTGGTAGAAAGTGCATCATCGGCAATACCCATGGCCAGTTTCCCAATAAAATTGGCAGTAGCCGGTGCAACAAGGGAGGCATCAACACTATTGGCAATATCAATGTGGGTGACCGAAGAATGGGTATCCTTCCACAGGTCTGTCAGCACAGGATTTTCACTCAACACCTCAAAGGTGGTTTTGCCCACAAACTTTTGGGCGGCATCGGTCATTGCCACATGGACATTGGCACCGGCCTTTTTTAGCAGGCGTAACAATTCCACACTTTTGTATGCGGCAATACCGCCGGTAACCCCTAAAAGGATATGGGAATTTTCTAAATCCATTATTCGGACAAATCAGTCTGGGTCATTTCTCCGCCGGTATTTCCCATGGTCGGGGCCACACCGATCTCAACATAGGTATAAACCTGGCTTTCTCTGATGGTAATAACCGCACACCGGGATGTTTTAGCAAAAACCATGATCGTATTTCCCTGTGATTTTATTTTGCTGACCACATTCCAATTGTCCTTTAGCATGTTGTTACTGAAAAAATTAAACAAAGATGTGGAATCCACCCTCCCCTTTAAGGCAAGGATACCGGATCTAAACCCAGGCGTGGAAACAACAACGGTTTTGTCATTCATAACCATAAGTTCCATGGGCACCAGGACATCTTCAAAATCATGGTAAACGGCTGTTGTTTTCTTTGATTTTTCAGAAGCGTTGCCAGGAGGGGTTCCTGTTTCAGCAGGTGCAGAACCTAAATTTGCCCAACACCCGGAAATACACATGGTCAAAAAAAATAACAGTCCCAATTTTAATGCCTGCATAAGGTATTTATTAGATTTCATTTTTCCTCCAGTAATTTTAGTTTATTTACATTTTCTAATCTGTTTCTTCTAAAACTATTTATAGCAAAAGTCAAATTCCAGCCCCCTCTTTTAACTGATAAAGAATCACAAGATAGCCAGTCGTTTTCTAACCATAGAAAGGTAAAAGGACCTAACTATCATATATGGTATCCGACCTGATAATATAGTTTATTGACATTTTCCCCTAATAGAAGAATCAGAAGTTTCCAGTCCAGTTCTACCCGGCAAACAGGCATGGCCTTCACCGGGGAATTCATTCCTGCCAGGCACTCCTTAAAAAAAACTTCCCAGATGGTAAAGTATAGGGACTCTGGCCTTGAACTGAGACCAGGATTTCTATGTTGAACTTAACATAGAGAACATTTCATATATCAAAGCGATATTTCACTGTTTTGTTTATATTTAATCAATGATCTTCTAAATTAATTCAGTGATCTTAAATGCTCAAAATTTATTGACAATAAAATTAAGTGAAATTTGTCCTGTAACAGTTTGCATTGGATTTGAAGTATACATAAATCTTGTATTTTTATGATTTTCTACTATAATTGTTTAGATATAGATAAACCTTGCACTAATTTTGCATTAAAATATTTCAACAGGAAATGTAAAATAAATGAGATTGATAAACAAAAATAATTTCCCAAAATTTCAAACCGGCTTCTCTTTGATGGAGCTTATGGTTGTTATTGCTATTATTGGAATTTTGGGTGCTATCAGTATACCCTGGTTGATTAATCCTGAACATAAGGCAAGCAAAGCAGCAAGGGAATTAATGGGAGATATGCAGCAGACAAGGATGTCTGCCATTAAAAATGGTCAGGACTGGGCCATTGTATTTGTTCCTGCAACTAACAATTATTATATCTGCTCCGATATAGGTGCGGACAATGCTTGGTCTAACATCGCTGATAATGATATTAATAAAACAGTCAATTTTACAACTTCTGCTGCAGGTGTTCAATATGGGAATGGTACTGCAACTACAAATGCAACTGTCGGCGGAGGAGCTTTTCCCACAGAGTTTGTGAGTTATGGTTCCAACGTTTTGACCTTTAACCCGGGAGGCACCTGTTCTGCGGGATATGCTTATCTTTTTTATGGGAATGCTTCATATGCAATCGGAACGCTCAGCACTGGAATTGTCCGAATCAAACGTTGGGCAGGAGGTGGATGGCAATGATAAATAATATAAATAATTCCAAGGGCTTTACACTTATTGAATTGCTTATCGCCATGGTTATTTTCGGTATGGTCATTGCTGGAATTGTTACTTCCAAATCAAGGCAGCAGGATCAGGGTATTGGTCAGCAGCAGGCTGTTGAAATGCAGCAGACTGTCAGGGCCGTTATCTACTTAATGTCGAGGGAATTAAGATCAGCCGGCTATAACCCTGAGTTTGAAAACCACGATACAGGGATAACCACTGCAACTGCAACCTCTTTGACATTTAACAGAGTAGCCAGCGATGACGGTGACAATAATGATGGCGATGCTGAGACAGATGAAGACGGTGAACTTGAAACAATAACCTATACATTTCAGGATTCCGACGCTGACGGAGATAATGATATCACAGTTGAGTACAATGGGGGAGGCGCCCAGCTTATTGCCGAAAACATACAAAATCTAACTTTTGGGTATTTTGATGAAACCGGTACAACCATAGCAGTTCCTGTAACAGATCCCGACACAGTCATCTCAATCCAAATAGCAGTAACGGCAACAACGGATGTCAACCAGCTTGCGAGATCCACAACCAATAACACCCGCACTTTATCAACCCGGGTCTATTTAAGAAATTTGAGCTTTTAAATGAAAAATTTCAAAAAGAAAATTAATAATTCAAAGGGTTTTACCTTGATGGAAGTTCTAATAGCCCTTGCTATTTTTGCAATTGGTATTCTAGGAGTTGCAAAAATGCAATTATCAGCGATCTCGGGCAATTCATCTTCACGGGGAGTTACCGAAGCTGCCACCATTGGCCAGCAACAATTGGAAATGCTCATGTCCCTGCCCTATGATGACCCTCTGCTTTTAGACACACAAAATGATGGGACCGACCAAGATGCCGATAATAACGGCTCTGATGATGACGGCGGCAATTTCGGTCTGGATGAGATAACAACACCCGACCAGAGTGCAACCATTGATACGGTTTATAATTTGTTTTGGAATATTGCTGTGGATGAACCGGTCACTGGCGCTAAAAAGATAAGAATGATTGTCCGGTGGAAGTCTTCCGGTTTCAATACCAAAGAGATTGTTTTTGATACTGTTAAAGTATCCATGTAGAGGAGAATACATTGGTCCCTGCTTTTAAAAATAATAGAAAGATGGTCCTTCCCGGGCTTAAAAATGAAAATGGATCTGCTATTGTCATGGCCTTAATAGTATTAGTCACTCTTACAATCTTAGGTATTGCAGTCAGCAATATTTCAATTACCGAACTATTTATTTCCGGAAATGACGTGGTAAAGAAAATCTCTTTTTTCAATGCGGACTCGGGTGTTTTTGCAGTACCTAAAGTTATTTCCAAGGCTATTGACGATCGTGAAACACCGGCATCTCTTTCTCCCCCTTTTACATTCATTGATATTGGAGATGATACAGATGTTAACGATCGTACCTTTTACCGTGAACTTTCAGGCCTTGTGGATCCGGATGCCGGCACTGACATTACCTTCAAAAACGATGAAACTAACGACACCCAGGTGGATATCGAACGTATGGGAAGCTATACTCTTGTGGGCGGAGGAGCAGAGTTTGGAAGCGGTGCCGAAGGTCAGGGAACAAGTTTAAACGGAATTCGGTTTAACATGAACTCCACGGGTCAAGGTCCAAAAAATTCAACAACCAATATACAGGCAAGGTACCTTAAGGTTTTAGGTACTGCAGGAGGTTTGTGATATGAAAAAGATGGTATTAATTATTTTAACTGCCCTTATTTATTTTTTCTTTTCAGCTGTCCCTCCTACATGTGTGGCATTTACCGAGCCTGTTATGGCCGACTATACCTCCTATCCCTTATTTTTAACCGATACCGTGGAACCCAATATCATGATTATCCTGGATAATTCAGGAAGTATGAATTACAACGCCTATGGATCATGGCAGGGGACTGGGCAGCTTGTGGGGTCTTCCTATAACGGAACCCCATATAATACAGATATCATAACAGTTTCAACCTCATCCGACGATTCAGAGCAAAGAGATTCCGATGGGTATAACTATTTTTCCGGCAGCCTAGATCTTGATATTGGTCGGGATATAAATGCTGGTTATGAATCCATGCATACCGGATTACGATTCCAGAATATTGAGATCACGCCGGCATCC
>DAOWDR010000315.1 GCA_030638935.1 Desulfobacteraceae bacterium
ACGCCTTGTGACATACTCTGTTTCACCCCGTTGATGATAGGTTTTTGGTTGCACAAACACTCTATCTGCTTGATTCATCAAGCGCAACGGGGTTTCCTATTTTTTTTGGTGGTGGATTGGGGAATAATGAGAGCAATTCTTGTCCTTCTAATTCTAAAGAGATTTTTCAACACCTTGCCTTTTGGTTAATTTTTTTTTAAACTCCATTATATTAATAATGTAAACGATGTTATTATTTTTATAATGGAATTTGTAAATCAGAAAACGCCACATAAGGACACCCTGATACCCATGCGCAACTTTCCGGACACCCTCATCAAAATCATTGAAAAAAGCGATCTGAATGTCAACCAGATAAGCCAGATTTCAGGCATTTCCAATACCTATCTGACCAAACTTTTGAAAGCCAGGATCAACCACCCGGGTAAGGACAAGATCGCCTCGGTTCTCCTGGCACTCAATTACAGAATAACAGATATCAATCTCATCCTTGCCGAATATGATTATATGCCCCTGAACCACCATGATATTCCTGAAATCCTGAAAAATAACCGGAAAAGAAGATTTGAAGGCAGGATTGTCCCCCATTTTGATTATATTTATTTTGAACTGATCATGGCTGCCCTTGAAGCCATCGGGGGAACCAAAATCATTGTTAAAAATAGGCCAAGTGGTATTTTTCTGCCCATGGAATTGTATATGATGAAGGAATTTCCTGTGGAACCCGATGGCCAGGCCGCCAGGTTCTTCATGACGTTTACCCGTAATATAGTCACGGAGAGAAAAGACCTTTTTCTGGAAAACTGCACCAAGGGCTTTCGATATGAAACTTATATGTGCAAGAGCTGCCTTGAGGAAAGCCTGGAAAAAAATATCGGGCCCTCTGCCGTGAAAACTTCGCCTGTTAAGGTGGAGCTTTTTACAAAATATTTTGCAAATGCTGTGTCTGCCTCCCTGAAGTTTCCGGACCAGCATTACCATAGGGTGGTTAGGCAATGCGCCAGTTTCCAATTTCAAATTCAGGATGCCCATGGAGAAAACCCCAAGGTCAGCTTTACCTCGGACAGAAAACATAATTATAATAATAATTGGGAGCAGCTTAACATGGAGGGCTTTTTTTCCAATGCCCCGGGCATCACAGACCTGTTTTTCAATGAAGTGGAAAAATGCCGGAACGCCGTGGAAGAGACCGGAGATATCAATACAGCAGAAGGGTTCCATGTTTATATCAGGTCATTGTTTGACACCCATAGCCTTGGCAGGCAGTTTGACCAGGCTTTGGCCGAACTCATGGAATATCAGGGATTAAAACTGTATTAAGCAGACCAGATCCAGGTCAGAAGTTCTTTTTTGGATGGTTTAATTTTTTTTTAAACCTTTTATTATTTTTTTATTGACCCTTTTATTATTTTTATGTTACCAGGATCATATACACTTCCTATCCCGGATAATAGCGGGGCTTTGTATTTGTCAGGATTTTTCAGTTATAGTGGAGTATAAAATCAAAAAACCATGATGAGCATCGGAATTAAAATTTTAACACACAATATTATGGGGTAATCATTGGGCGAAACATCAAATGAATGCATCCTTTCAATCAGGAATCTGAAAACCCATTTCTTTTCCCTTGAGGGCGTGGCAAAGGCGGTTGACGGAGTCTCCTTTGATCTTTTTCCCGGTGAAGTCCTGGGCATTGTGGGGGAATCAGGCTGCGGTAAAAGCGTTACAGCCCAGTCTGTCATGCAGCTGGTGCCAGACCCGCCGGGCAAAATTGTGGGGGGTGAAATCCTGTTCCATAACAGGGATCTGCTGACCCTGCCTCCCAAAGAGATCCGTAAAATCAGGGGGGCGGGCATTTCCATGATTTTCCAGGAACCCATGACTTCATTGAACCCTGTTTTTACAATTGGAAACCAGATTGCGGAAATGTTCAGGCTCCACAAGGGATTTGGAAAAAAACAGGCTCTGGAGGCTGCCATTGAGATGCTGGACAGGGTACAGATTCCCTCCCCCGATAAACGGGTCCATGAATATCCCCACCAGCTTTCAGGGGGAATGCGCCAGCGGGCAATGATTGCAATGGCCCTGTCCTGTGATCCTCAAATTCTCATTGCAGATGAACCCACAACGGCTCTGGATGTGACAGTCCAGGCACAGATTCTGGATCTCATGCTCAAACTGAAGCATGATTTTTCAACTGCCATCCAGCTCATCACCCATGATCTTGGCGTGATTGCAGAGATGGCTGACCGGGTGGTGGTCATGTATGCAGGCCAGGTGGTGGAACAGGCCTCCACCATTGACCTGTTCAAACACACCCTTCATCCCTATACCCTGGGACTTCTCAAGTCCATTCCAGTTCTGGGAAGGAGAGCCGCTGGAATTGCAGGGGAGCTGACAGAAATAAAAGGTATGATTCCCAGTCTCTACAACCTGCCCCGTGGATGCAAGTTCAGCAACCGCTGCCCTGATAAAATGGATATTTGTGAACAAGAAGAACCCCGGCTGACAACTTTGGGTGAAGGTCACAGTGTCAGATGCTGGCTTCACAGGACATAAATTATGGAACAATCATTGGAAAAACCATTATTAAAAGTTGAGAATTTAAAGGTTCACTTTCCCATTAAAAAGGGAATTCTCTCCAGGACCGTTGGACACGTCCATGCGGTTGACGGTATCAGTTTCGAACTCATGCCCGGTGAAACCCTGGGTATTGTGGGTGAATCCGGGTGCGGCAAAACCACGGCCGGAATGGCAGCCATGTATCTGACCCCGCCCACAGACGGGAAAGTGTTCTGGAAAGGTAAGGATTTAGGCGCCATGAGCCCTTCCCGGCTCCGCTCCCTGCGGGGCGAGATGCAGCTTATCTTCCAGGATCCCTATTCTTCACTGAATCCCAGGATGACAATTGGTCAGATTCTGTCGGACCCCATGGATATTCACAAAAAATATCCAGGCCCCCAAAGAAAGGAACGGTTGGATTTTTTAATGGAAACCGTGGGGCTCTCTCCCAACCTGACCAATAGGTATCCCCATGAATTTTCCGGGGGCCAGCGCCAGCGCATCGGTATTGCAAGAGCCCTGGCTCTGGATCCCACCCTGATCATCGGAGATGAGCCGGTTTCAGCCCTGGATGTTTCCATCCAGGCCCAGATTATCAATCTTCTTGTAAAACTGAAAAAAGAGTTTAACCTCTCTTTGATTATTATTTCCCACGACCTGGCCGTGGTGGAGTATATCTGCGATCGCATAATCGTGATGTACCTGGGCAAAATAATAGAAAGTGCAGATTATATATCCCTGTACAAGGATCCAAAACATCCCTATACAAGGACACTTTTATCTGCCATTCCTGTCCCTGATCCTTTGCACAAAAAAGAGAGGATCATCCTTCAAGGGGATGTGCCAAGCCCCATCAATCCGCCTGCAGGGTGCAGATTCCATACCCGCTGTCCCGACCGAATGGAGATCTGTGAAAAGCTGGAACCGAAAATGAGGAGCTTCGGCAACCTTCATAGGGCTGCCTGTCATCTAT
>DAOWDR010000189.1 GCA_030638935.1 Desulfobacteraceae bacterium
AGGGCAGGCAATGTTTATGGGCCTGGGCAGCAACTTTACAGGATAATCCCCAGGGCTATTTTGTATTTTACTCTCGGGAAAAAATTGTATCTCCATGGCGGTGGTGAGGCAGTCCGTTCTTTTATCCATATTCAAGATGTTGTAGAAGGAAGCCTTAAAGCCTTGATAGAAGGAGAACCTGGTCAGATTTATCATTTGTCTTCGGTTGACATGATTTCAATAAAGGATTTAATTGTTAAGGTTGCAGATTCTATGGGGGTTTGTTTTGAGGAACATGTCGAGAACACAGAGGAACGGATGGGTAAGGATTTGGCCTATATTATAGATTCTCAAAAAGCGATGGATACTTTTTCCTGGAAACCTAGAATAAATCTTGATCAAGGCCTTGAACAGACAATCTCATGGGTGAAAGAGAATATTAATGTTTTAAAACAACAACCCTTTGATTATCTGCATAAGGCGTAAAGGAGCAAATAATGCATATTTTAGTCACCGGCGGGTGTGGCTTTGTTGGTTCAAACCTTGTAGTAAGGCTTCTTAGCTCTGGATACAAGGTAACTGTTGTTGATACCATGTGGTTTGGAAACTATCTTGAAAAACATCAAAATTTAAGAATTGTCTGTGAAGACATTCGAAATATTGATCAAGTTCCAATGGATGGAATTGATTCCATTATTCATCTGGCGAATATTTCAAATGACCCCTGCGGTGAACTGAATGCTAAACTATCTTGGGAAGTGAATGCATTGGCAACAATGCTGCTTGTGGAAAAAGCCATAAAGAACAGAGTTAAACAATTTATATATGCCAGTTCAGGAAGCGTTTATGGCGTGAAAGAAGAGCTTCAAGTGACTGAAGATTTATCACTATTTCCTATATCTGATTATAATAAGACAAAGATGATCTGTGAAAGGGTATTACTCAGTTATAAGGATGATATCATTATTCAGTGTATCCGTCCGGCCACAATATGCGGAGTTTCCCCGCGGATGAGGCTGGATTTATCAGTAAATATGCTGACCATACAGGCATTAGTCAATAAAAAGATAACCGTTTTTGGCGGTCAGCAGACCAGGCCGAATCTTCATATGAAGGACATGATTGAAATTTACCTACATTTCATTAAGCATGGTGAAAAATTTACCGGTATTTTTAATGCAGGATTTGAAAATTTATCGATCATGGAGATCGCAAAAAAGGTAACACAATTTGTGCCAGCAGAAATTGTGATTTCAGAATCAACTGATCCTCGGTCCTATCGGTTGAATTCAGACAAGTTAAAAAGCACGGGGTTTAACCCTGGATTTAGTGTTGATAATGGTATTGAGGATGTTATTAAAGTATTTGAATTAGGGGTGTTGAAAGATGATAATCAATATTATAATCTACGGGTGATGAAAACAATTGACGGGTTATTATAAATAAGAAAAATAGGGACAGGTTTATGGGCCAGGAAATAGATTTACTAAAAAATTATCCGAAAACCAACCGGAATGTGAAAAATAGGGGAGTTACAAAGAGTGAAGAGGACAGGGCCATTGCTAGAGAATTTGGAAAAGAATTTTTTGATGGCTCCCGGGATCACGGGTATGGGGGCTTTTCATATTTTCCAAGATTTTGGCAGCCTGTTATTCCAACCTTTAAAGATCGTTTTAATTTGACTGAAAGCTCCTCTGTCCTGGATGTTGGATGTGCCAAAGGATTTATGCTCTATGATCTTGTTCAGATTCTTCCTGGAATTGAGGTAAAAGGAGTTGATATCTCACAATATGCCATAGATCATGTCATTGATGGAATGAAAGATCGTGTGCAGGTTGCCGATGCAAAGGCATTGCCGTTTGAAGATGAATCATTTGATGTGGTCTTCTCAATTAATACGGTCCATAACCTTGAAGAAAAAGAGTGTGCAAAGGCACTACAGGAAATAGAAAGGATTTCAATACAAAATAGTTATATTACGGTGGATGCTTACCGTAATGATGTGGAAAAAGAACGGATGGAGGCCTGGAATTTGACTGCAAAAACGATAATGAGTGTCAAAAATTGGACAACTTTTTTTAAGGATATTGGATATACTGGGGATTATTATTGGTTCATCCCATAAAGGGCGATGATACAAAAAAAATGATGGAAACTTCCTTAAAAATAGAGTTGCTCCGGCAGATGAAACGGATTCGTTTTACTGAAGAAAGCATTGCAGAAAAGTATTCACAACAAAAAATGCGTTGCCCCACACACCTTTGTACCGGACAGGAAGCCGTACCAGCTGCTGTTGGTTTGGTACTTAGGAAATCTGATTTTGCAGTCAGTACCCACAGAGCCCATGGTCATTATCTGGGCAAGGGTGGTGTCCTTGCCTACCCTGGTTGCTTCAAACTGGAAGCTGCCCGTCTTGTTCATGGTGGCGCCTATGACCGCACTGCCGGTGGTTCTTTCTACCGGGATGCTCTCTCCGGTAATCATGGACTCATCAACGGTGGAGTAGCCCTGGCGGATGGTGCCGTCCACCGGTATCCTTTCGCCGGGCCTGACGATAATTATATCTTTTACCTGGACATCATCAACCGGAATCTCTTCTTCCTGCCCGTTTCGTATAACCCTTGCCGTCTTCGGCCGCAGACCGATGAGTTTCTTTATGGCTGCCGAGGTCTGCCCTTTGGCCCTGGATTCCAGAAAGCGGCCGAGGAGGATGAGGGCAATAATCATGGCCGAGGTATCAAAATACAGGCTGGGTTCGATGCCGGCCCCGGTGAAGACACCCGGGAAGAGGACGGCCACCACGCTGTAAAAATAGGCGGCCGAGGTGCCAACGGCGATAAGAGTGTTCATATCGGTGGTCTTATTCTTGAGCGCTCCCCAGGCCCCCCGGTAGAAGCGCCACCCGGCCCAGAACTGCACCGGGGTGGCCAGCGCCCACAGCAGGTAGGCTTTGCCGGTAAATGCCGGCGCAAAGCTTAAGGCCATGATGATAGCGCCGAGGATGACGGTCAGCAGGAACCGGTTTCTCAGAGCCCGAACCTCACGGTTGGCGGTGGCGGTAACATCCTCCAGGACTTCTGTTTCCTGGCCAAGTTTGTATCCGGCACTCTTGACCGCTTTTCTCAGTTGGGCAAACTCGGTTCCCATGACATATTCTACAGTTGCCTTTTCCGAAGCCAGGTTGACACTGGCATAGACCACCCCGGGAACGTTTTTGAGAGCCTGCTCAACCCGGCCGGCACAGCGGACACAGGTCATGCCGCTTACCGGGAA
>DAOWDR010000125.1 GCA_030638935.1 Desulfobacteraceae bacterium
ACCAATTCCACCACTTCGGCATATTCTTTTGTGGTAGTGCCGAAGGGACAATTTTATACATATCACTTTCGACAACCCTAAACCCCTTAAATTTAAAGGAATTTTCATTTTGCTGACAAACTCAACCATGCCAGTTTGTGCAACGAGAATGACTTATATAAAAATCACGCTAAAATGTCAAGAACGAAAATCCATATCTCTAAGTAAAACCAAATCGAAAACATTCCTAAAAACATAGTTATTGTTACATTTTTTACCCAAAAACTAACTTTATTTTACCAAAACTACTTTTGATCTATTGAAGAAAAACGTCAAGAACCCCATTAATACGGAGATGCTAACTCTGGCATCTTTATTGCTATATTCTTAGTTGTCGCATATTTACGGAATTTACTACACTGATGATGGAGAAATAAAGAATGAAAAAAGTTATTGCAGCTATTATATTTGTTGGTTTTCTTTTAGTCCCTATTGCCACACAGGCTGATACTATTTTATCTCCCGCTATCACAATACCAGAACCGACCACTATGCTTTTTCTCGGGTTTGGCCTTTTAGGTCTTGCAGGAATCGGAAGAAAACAACTTCAGGAGTTAAACACACATGAAAAAGAAAATATTATTGAATAGTGACAAAAGACGGTCAATATATGACAGACGGATGTTATCATATGTAACATACTCCCCCGAACGAAGATCTGGTGGTGATAGAAGATTTGTTGGCGAAACCCCTTCTCCTTTGGCAGATATTATTCGTATATATTGTCAAGAATGATCAAAACCCAGAACCCGAATCAGTAACTATGCTTTCAGTAGTTGCAAAAAAATAACAACATATTATTGTAGAATCACTATCAAGAGCAGGGTCTGTCACCGGACTTTGCTTTTTTATTTCACGGAGTCCTATCATACTTCTGAGGTCTACTGGAACAATTATCCTAAATAATAACCAGATTGATTTAATACAAGGTAGTTTTATGCCATGCACAATCCTCAAAACCCTTTGTAATTAAAGACATAGCCCACTTCAGTCTTACCAATTTTGTGCAAAAGAGGAAACCTTGGTTTTCAAATTCAAAGACTTATATTAAATTTCAGATACCCAAAGCCCTTTATTGAAAGACCATTAGGAACACCTTTGGATCAATAAAAAAAGGGCCAAAGTGTGTAATGAGTTTGTGTAAAGTAGAAAATGTCTTGGATTTTTGGCTGACAAACGGTGAAGAACCGCATCAATAAAGGCTTTAAGAAAGATGGTGCCGAAGGGGAGATTCGAACTCCCACAAGCATACGCTCGCCAGTCCCTGAAACTGGTGCGTCTACCAATTCCGCCACTTCGGCACGTCTTTTACCGCTCCTTTGAAACCAATTAAGGATTGCTTAAAAGCGATGGGTAGGCTATATATATTTGTTTGTGGTAATTGTCAAGATTATTTATTCCTAAAGAAAAAGGGACCCATGGAATTAATCGAAAATTTAGATGAAATTAACAGCCCATTTAAAAACGCTGTTATAACTATAGGAAACTTTGATGGTGTCCATAAAGGCCATCAAGCATTGTTGCATCAGGTCATAGAAAAAGCCGATGAAATTGATGGCACCGCAATTGCCATCACCTTTGAACCCCATCCGTTAAGGGCATTGGGAATTTCAAGCCCGGCTTTGATCACCCGGCATGATCAAAAGACAGAACTAATTGAACAATCCGGGATTGATGTACTGATCTGTATCCCATTTAATGAGGCCTTTGCATCAATAACTGCCCATGACTTTATTGAAAAAGTCCTTGTGAATAAAATAGGGATGAAAGGGATCATTATAGGTGCGGACTATTCCTTTGGAAAAGACCGGGTCGGGAATATTCCTTTATTAAAATCCGAAGGGAAAAGACTTGGATTTGAAACCATTGTCTCTCCATGGATCAATGACACAAATGATGGAGTTGAAAGGATCTCCAGTACCCGTATCAGGGAAATTGTTATGGAAGGCAAGGTGGATCAGGCCATGAAGTACCTGGGCCGGCACTACCAGATAAGGGGTAAGGTTATCAGGGGAAGAAAAAGGGGCGGAAGCCAGCTTGGTTTTCCCACGGCCAACATCAAACTCCATGATGAACTGTGCCCCAAACTTGGAGTTTATGCCGTCAAAGTTGAAACCATAAAAGGATCATTTCTTGGTGTTGCCAATATAGGTTTTTCACCAACATTCGGGGATCAGATGTTCACCATTGAGGTTCACATTCTTGATTTTAATCATGACCTTTATGACACAAGGCTTCGGATCAATCTGGTGGCCAGGCTTAGGGATGAAAAAAAGTTTTCTTCCATAGATGAATTGTCCGGACAGATCAAAAAAGATGTTGAAATTGCAAAGGAAATCCTGAAAAAAAATGGCCATATTTAATATTTTAAAATATCCTGAAAAATCTCTTTCCCAGCCTTCTGCTAAGGTTGATGTTATAGATGATAAAATTAAAGAGCTGATTAAAGATATGGGGGAAACCATGTTCAGCGATGCCGGGGTTGGCCTGGCTGCTCCCCAGATCGGAATTAACAAACGTGTCATGATCTATGATTCCCATGCCATGGATCCTGAATATGATGAAGAGCCCAGGGAAATCACTGCGCTGATCAACCCTGAAATCATTGCCAGCCACGGCAGTTTTATTTCAGAGGACGAAGGTTGCCTTAGTGTGGTGGATTATAGAGCCAATGTAAAACGATATGAAAAGGTCAGGGTCAAAGCGCTGAGTATAGACGGCAAAGAGCTGGAGTTTGATGCAGAAGGTGTACTTGCGATAATTATGCAGCATGAAATTGACCATTTGGACGGCATTCTCTTCATCGACCGGATATCTTCCCTGAAACGGGCCATGTATAAAAAAAAGCGGAAAAAAGAATTACAGAAAGAATTAGAAAAAGAACAATGAAAAAAACCAATATAATTTTCATGGGAACCCCTGAATTTTCTGTCCCGAGCCTCCAGGCACTTGCTGCCCAGGATAATTTCAATATAAGTCTTGTGGTTACCCAGCCTGACCGGCCCAAGGGCCGGGGAAAAAAACTAAGTTTTCCACCGGTAAAGCAAATGGCACTCGAATTGGGGCTTGATGTTTTCCAGCCTGAAAATCTCAATTCCCAGGAAGGCCTGGAAAGACTATCTCTACTTGCTCCCGACTATTTTGTGGTGGTGGCATTTGGCCAACTTTTGTCCCAAAAAATCCTGGATATTCCCCAAATTTACCCCATTAATATCCACGCATCACTTTTGCCCAAGTATCGGGGGGCAGCTCCCATCCAGGCGGCTGTGATGAATATGGATGCCAAAACCGGTATTACCACCATGGTAATGGCCAAGGGTATGGATTCAGGCGACATGCTGCTGACCTCATCCACACCA
>DAOWDR010000009.1 GCA_030638935.1 Desulfobacteraceae bacterium
AGATGATGTATTCTGGAAAATTGCCATGGAAGATCACCCCGGTGTTCAGATGGTTATGGCCAGAAAAGAATTCTGCCTTGCAGGTCCTGTAAAAGTTCTTTCCGAAGGCGAATTCCCTGAAAAATTTAAAGGCGTATACCTGACTCCCAAAGAGACACGTGCCATCTTTGACGAAAAAGGCTGGGCAAATGTTGCTTCCATGCAGCTTAGAAACCCCATGCACAGATCCCATGAACATCTTTGCAAAATAGCCCTTGACGTATGTGACGGTGTTTTGATCCATTCACTCATCGGTAACCTGAAAGCCGGTGATATCCCTGCAGAAGTTCGTATTGAATGCATTGACAAATTGATCACTGATTATTTTGTTCCCGAGCATGTTGTGAACGGCGGATATCCCCTGGACATGAGATATGCCGGTCCCCGTGAAGGTCTGCTCCATGCAACCTTCCGTCAAAACTATGGTGTAAATAAAATGATCATCGGTCGTGACCATGCAGGCGTTGGTGATTTCTACACCCTGTTCGAAGCACAGACAATTTTTGACACCATTCCTGCACCCGAAGAAGCAGGTAAAGCACTTCTGTGTGAAGCTCTGAAAATTGACTGGACCTTCTACTGCAAGAAATGTGACGGCATGGCTTCCATGAGAACCTGCCCCCATGGAAAAGATGACCGTGTTATCCTTTCCGGAACCAAACTGCGCCACGCTCTTTCAAACAACGAAGAAGTTGTAGATCATTTTGGTCGTGAAGAAGTTCTTGTTATCCTGAGAAAATACTATGCATCTCTGACTGAGAAAGTTGAAGTTAAACTCCAGAGTCATGCAGAAGGAAGCAAAATGTAGTTTGTGTATTCTAATTAATTAAATAATATAAAAGGGCCTTTCCCGATATCGGGAAAGGCCCTTTTTTTATTGAGGCAAATACAGACTTATGGTTTTTTAGTTTCAGCAGGTTGTTCTCGGGTCATCCAGGGCAAAAGCCTCATTGAAAATTTCCAGCAGTTTCACATTCTGCTTGGCCATCATCACGCAGTTACCGCTAATGGCATAGAACATTATACTCAGCCTTGTCTTGGATGAATCATCCCGGATTCTTTCAATCTGGTTTGCATTGAAATCGTCCACTAATTCTCTTAAATAGTGAAATTGCTTCCCAATATCACGGCAATCTACAATTTCTTTTTTGCCCAAGGCTGTTTCAACCCCCAGGAAAATATACAGGATCACTTTTTTTATCTCCTGTAATTCTTTTATCTGAACATCCAAAAGGCCCTTGTGCCGGTTGGCCACATGCATGGTGGAACGGATAACAGTGTCCCTGTGCCCGTCGGAGAGTTTTTGAAGCCGTCGGATGATCTGGTAATAGTTATATGAGACCTGGTTATCCTCTTTTTGCAGCAGCCGTAACACTTTGAAAATATTGGCGATGATGATATTGGTGCCCTTTTGAAAGTGTTTGACCCTTGTCCTTTCCTGCCGAAGTTTTTCCAGGTCTTCCTCAAACAGGGCATCAAAGGTGATATCAAAGGATTCTCTGATCCCCTTGAGAAGATAAGCCAGGTGGTCAAAGGTATCGGTTACTGATTCTGAAAAATTGTCCACTTTTTTCAGATGAAAAATATTGATCTCTTCCTTGTCTTTTTCCTTACCATCATGTTTTCTCTTGTTCCTCCAGATCATAAATCCGGCAAAAATTATAAGCCCGACAATGCCTGGTGCCCCCAAATAATAGATTATGTTGGCAAAGATAAAGGCAACCACAAAGGCAATAAATGCTGTCATAAACCATCCGCCAATGACGGTCAGTACACCTGTTACTCTGTACACCGCACTTTCCCGTCCCCATGCCTGGTCGGAAAATGAAGATCCCATGGCCACCATAAAAGTAACATAGGTGGTGGACAAAGGCAGTTTAAGGGAGGTGGCAAAGGAGACCACGGCACTGGCCACCATGAGGTTGACCGAAGCTCTGACCAGATCAAAGGATGGTTTTTCTTTATGGTTAACATGGGTGGTTGGAGAGACTGGGGTCACCCTGGCTGCAATGGATGCCCGCAAAGCTTTTGGGGCCATATTTTTGACAGAGTTAAACAGGCCGTCAAACAGGTTGACGATCCTGCGGGAGAGCCAGACCGACTCAAACCGTTCCATGCCCTCATCCTGTTGCCCAAGGCTGATTTCTGTTTCCGTAACCGTCTTGGCTTTTTTGGAAAGCCAAAGGGTGATGACCATTATGGTACCGGCCAGGAGCATGATACCTGTCTGGGACTGGACTTTTTTGCCCAGGGCGTCCATTGTGGCATTAAAGGGATCAACCGAAGCCAGGGCATTTTGGAATGCTGTCAAGCCTGCAAGGGGGACCCCGATGAAATTGACAAGGTCGTTGGCTGCAAAGGCCATGGCCAGGGCAAAGGTTCCCACCAGAACAATGGGCTTGAGAATGTTGATTTTGAAGATGGAGAGCATGGTTTGGAAGATAATGGCAGAGGTTGCAAAGATACCTGCCATTATAGTAAGGGAATTGGCTTTAATCCACCCAATGGTCTGGGCATCCATAAAAGTTGCGCCCTTGGAACCTTTTACCAGGATAAAAAAGGTAATGGAGGTCATGGCAATCCCGCCCCATACAGCCCCATATTTGTTTAATCTCTCTTTGTAATCAAAGGTAAATATCAGGCGGGAGATAAACTGCATCAAGGCTCCGGAAAAAAAAGCCACCACAATGGACAAAAGAATGCCCCCTACAATGGCCAAGGCTTTTGCCGTATTAATATAGTCCCACAAGGCCAGCCCAGGGTTGGATGAGGCCACAATTTTAATAACGGAAAGGGCCACGGCAGCCCCTAGCAGTTCAAATACAATGGAGACGGTGGTGGAGGTTGGCAACCCATGGGTGTTGAACAAATCCAAAAGCAGAATATCTGTAATCATGACGGCCAGAAAAATAGTTAGCAATTCCGGCATGGTAAAAAATTCAGGATGGAAAATTCCCTTCCTGGCCACCTCCATCATGCCGCCGGAAAAGGTGACACCTGCCCGGATGCCCAAACTTGCAATGATCATTATGGTTAAAAATGGGGCTGCCTTGGAGCCGATGGAAGAATTTAGAAAATTCACAGCATCATTGGTAACCCCGACAACAAGATCAAATATGGCAAACAAGACCAGTATTCCGATGATGATATAGTAGTATTCAATACCCATTATTATCTCTTTTTTTTATGGTTATCCTGCAAAAAACCGTATATTTACCAGGGGCGAATATACGGTGCTTATCTTAGTGCAACGATATAAAGGCATTATAATGCCTTGTTAACAATTTTTAATAGTTTTGGACAAATATTAGACTTTTTTCTGGGATTTATCAAGTCATGAAACCGATTTTAACAGAATCCTAACATTCGGATAACTAACGGAAAATATTCAATAAATCAGCTGAAAATATTCAAA
>DAOWDR010000744.1 GCA_030638935.1 Desulfobacteraceae bacterium
GCACCAACAGACCTTCGTAATGGGGTGTATATTTTTTGCACTACTCCTTTATGGCCATGCAGGGAAATCAGGTGCCAACCAGGATAATTTGCAAGCTCCCTTTGTTGAATACGAAATTTATTCCCCATTTCGTCCATTGCATTATTTTGATCCAGTCGTTCCATGCCCGTCCAGGTCCATGGTCCTCCTCCAAATTGCTTTGTTGCGGCAAGCTCATCAATTGTCTTTGAAGATGTCTTCCACAACAGATGATAAAGCCAGTCACTGCGGTTTGAAGCAAACACTACACCATTGGGACCGGTTAACAATACAATCCCAACGGAATCTTGAAGATTCTTTTCAATCGGCTCAATGGACGCCCTAATGACCGCAACCCCCAGGGGTGTGTCTTCTCCCTTTGCGTAAACAGGATGAGAATAATATATCCCCCTTTGTTTCGAAGTAACCGCAACCCCCATATAGAGGCCTGGTTTGCCCTCCATGGCCCGGCTGAAATAAGGGCGGAACCCATAATTTTTTCCCACAAAGCTTTTGGCAGCATCCACATTGCTGGAAGCGATTGTCTTTCCTGAACGGTCCATTAGATAACAGACGCTCACCTTCAAATCATCACGAAACTGTTTCAAAACAGCATTGGTCTCAAGGGTATTAGCATCCCCATTCAAAAGAGACTGGTTCAATTCCTTTAATCCTGCCAAGGATTTTACCGAAGAAAGAGACCAGTTCAAATAAGAATCAATATCATTTCCAATATCCTTCAACTGTTCCGCAGCATCTTTATGGACCTGTTCCAGGGAATACCGGGTCAGGGATGAGTAGTATAAGTACCCTCCAATAAAAGAGGAAAGAACAGCCATCACAGACAATAAAATTAACAAAATTTGAAGTTTGGTGTCAGCCTTTTGCATATAGCGCCCAAAAATTAAAAAATTCTGATATCAGGAAAAAAAACAGTGTCCTTGAGTTGGACAAATTGCCATATTCTGAGCAATTTGACAGACTAATCACCGTACAATAATTTATAATACAAGACAATCTAAATTTCAATTGCCGGCAAAGCCCTTTCAAAAAATGAGGGTGCGGCTAATGTCTGCCGCCCTCCTCCGGGCTGACTTAGATAAATGTTGACTTAAATCCATCCTTGTTTTAAAAGTCCCAAAGAATCCGTGGAAAATGGGGTGCTTATTTACCCACTATACCAAAGGAAATACCCCATAAATATTTATCCCCCAACCTTGAAACCAGGAAACACCATGACAACCTTAAAAAAACTAGTGATCATTCTTCCCATCCTCCTGGGCATAGGCCTGTTTGCTTTTATGAAATTTAACAAACAGGCACCTGTCCGGCCCGGCAACAAAGAACGGATTCAGATTGTCCGGGTGATTCCCCTGGAAAAAACCCATGTTGTGCCAAGATCCATTGGTTACGGATATGTTGAGGCAGACCGGACCTGGGAAGCCATTCCCGAGGTCAGCGGAAAAATAGTTTATATGAATAAAAACCTGAAAAAAGGGTATTTTATCAACAAAGGGGATTTGCTTCTCAAAATCGACACCACAACCTATGGATTGGCAGAAAAACGGGGAGCTGCCGATCTCATGAGTGTGGATGCCCGGCTCAGGGAACTTGAACAGTCAAAAAAAAACACCCAGGGCCTTCTCTCCATTGAAAAATTATCTTTAACCTCTGCAGCCCAGGAATTAAAAAGAAAGCGGGAACTTTTTGCCAAGGGCTATCTATCCGCCTCTGACATGGAAAAAGAAGAGAGAACTTTTTTATCCCATCAGACCACGGTGAACAACCTTGAAAATATACTGGACCTCATCCCTTCCCAGAAAAAAGCCCTCCAGGCCCAAAAAACATCCGGGGAGTCCACAATGACTGAACGCCGGCTGAATGTGGCCAAAACTGATATTTTTGCCCCCTTTAACTGCAGGCTATCTGCCGTGAATATAGAACTTCACCAATTTGCCTCGGCCGGAACCGTGTTGGTTGAAGCCCAAAGCGTTGACAGGGCTGAAATTCC
>DAOWDR010000247.1 GCA_030638935.1 Desulfobacteraceae bacterium
ACCTCATTTTTTAAAACCACCTATGATTTGACCCTTCCCAGGGGAGATAAGCAAACTCTGGAAGATGCATTCCTGGTCATAAAAGATTATGCCGGCGGAGCCTTATTGCTGGAAGAGGAAATTGAAAGGGAACGTGGAATTATACTGGCTGAAAAAAGGGAGAGGGATTCTGTTTCCTATCGGACCTTTAAACGGGAACTATCCTTTGAACTGCCTGGATCACTATTAAATCAGCGGTTGCCCATAGGTAAACAATCGGTTATTCAGGCAGCAGACAGAAAACTTTTAAAAGGCTTTTATGACCGCTGGTATCGACCGGATAACATGGCCCTTGTCATTGTCGGGGATATGGACATTAAAAAGACAGAGGAGTTGATTAAAAATACATTTTCAACATTGCAGCCCCGGACAATTATCCCAGGGGAACCAGGAAATATTTTTTGGAAATCCCGGAATGGATTTTCGGCATTTTACCATTATGAACCAGAAGCAGGTAACACAGAAGTTACCATTGAAAGGATTTCCCATACACCCTTTGAAGCTGAAACCATTGAAAAATTAATGGAAACCGTTCTGGGAAATCTTGCTGATTCTGTTTTTCAGAATCGATTGTCAAGCATGGTTAGAAAGCAATCTGCAAGCTTTTCATCCGCTTCGGTTTATTCTGGGACCTTTTTACAAAATATTTCCATGGCTGCCGTTAAGGCCAACTGCGAACCTGACAAATGGAAACAAAGCCTTGGTCAACTTGAAAAGACCCTCAGACAGGCAATAGAAAATGGTTTTTTACCCCAGGAACTTGCCAGGGTCAAGGCTGATTTTATTTCCAGACTTGATACCGATGTGCTCCAGGCAGATACCAGAAAAACCTCCCGACTGGCTCAATCTATTCTCGGGGCCATGAATCGGAAAGACCTGTTTTTATCGCCTCTGCAAAAACAGAAATTGTTGAAAACCCATATACAGGGATTAACCCTTGAACAGGTTAATCAGGCATTTAGAAAGTCCTGGACCAACGATCAAAGATTGATTCTGGTCTCAGGCAATGCAAAGATATCTGAAAGCAAGAATAGGTCTGCAAATGAACAGATTTTAGATATCTATCGTAAAAGTCTGGCCCAGTCGATTCAAGAGTTTAAACGGTTTGAATCCAAATCCTTTCCCTACCTTCCCATTCCAAAAATCAAGGCCAAAATTCTGGATAAAAAAGAGGATATAAAGGGATTAGGGATCACCCAGATAGAATTCCAGAATAAAGTTCGCTTGAATCTTAAAAAAACGGATTTCAAAAAAGGCGAATTTCTATTCAAAGTTGTATTTGGAAAAGGAGGGTCATCAGAACCTGAATCCTTGCCCGGATTATCCGCACTTGCCGAATCCACCATACGACTAAGCGGATTTCAATCCATGGATCCGGACCAGATTGGAGATGCACTGGCAGGAAAAGACGTGGACATTGGGTTTAGTATCAAAGATAATTATTTTGCACTAGCAGGGTCCGGGGGTCCTAAAGAAGCAGAAATTATTTTTCAACTTATTTACACCTACCTCAAAGATCCAGGATTCAGACCCCAGGGGCTTGCCCTTGCCAAAACACATTATAAGCAAATGTATGAGGCCATGAAAAGAACCCCCGACGGAATTATGCGCATAAGAGGAAATCGCTTTCTGGCAAAAGGGGATTTAAGGTTTGGGCTTTTACCCCCGGAAAACATAAACAGGATCACCCTGGAAGAGGTTGAAGGATGGCTAAAACCTGTTTTTGAAACTTCCCCCATTGAAGTTTCCATTGTCGGGGATTTTGACCCGGATACAATTATAAAATATGCGAGCACTTATTTAGGTGGGCTGGAAACAAGGGAACAATCCTTTGGATCTGAATTCAAAAAAGTAAGTGTTTTCTTCCCCAAGGGTGAAACGCTTACACTTACTCTTGATACAAAAATCGACAAAGGTATGGTCCGGGTCGCTTTTTTAACCGATGATTTTTGGGATATCATGAAAACCCGGAAAATTTCAATGTTGGCAAAGGTTTTTTCCGAACGGCTCAGAAAAACAATCCGTGAAGAGCTTGGGGCATCCTATTCCCCCTATGTATATAATAACCCGTCCCTCATTTACGATGGATATGGAGTTATGCATGTGGTGGTGAACGTATTGCCGGAAAATTCAAATATTGTTTTTAAACAGGTGGAAAAAATTGTTGGTGAGTTAGCAAAGGAGGGGGTTGAGAAAAAAGAATTGGAGCTTATGAAAAACCCTCTGTTAAACCAATTAACGGTTTTAAGACAGACCAACTCCTATTGGCTGAATTCGGTAATGGCCAATTCATTTAATCACCCTGAAAGATTAGACTGGGCCAACCATCTTCTATCTGGGTATTCAGGCATAACCCATGACGACCTGACTATCTTAGCCAAACGATATCTGAAGATAAACCAGGGTGCTCTGATTATTATTAAGCCGGGAAAATAGTGGATTGATATTTTTTAATGACTGGATTTGATAAAGATGCCCAAGATGGTCCGGATTTGATCCGGTTGGGCAATGAGATGGTTGAATGATTTGCTTAAGATTTGTATTCAGTTGGTAATTTTTCAACCTGTTCAGATACATTATTACGCAGATAGTAGTCCAGATCAAAAAGCTGTTTAAAGCTTAAATCCGTAAATTGGACATGTCGTTTTCTAACCTTCATGGAACTGAAAGAAGGCGCATTTGTAATCTCGTAATCTGAAACTGTTTTAAAGGGCAGATCTCCCACATAATAGCCCATACTACTCAGGAAGACAGAATCCTCCGGTATTATATCAGATTCTTTGTCATCATTACTGGTATCGATATATTTAAATGAAAGTCCGCCCATACTGATATCAATGATTTGACCCAGTTTGTGGGAATTAGGGCTAATTGCTGCATATGCCCCGTCAACTGCCTTATATCGTTTGTTTCTGCGCCTTTCGACTGTGCGTTTCCTGCCGACCATAATAGCATTCCTTTGGATCATGGTTCCATCAATTGATTTCAACATAATAGTTATTGCAAATAAGCTGCATATTTTATGCCATTCTCTGTTTTCATTAAAAATAGAGAAGGATTATGTTCAATCAGAGATCAATAAGCGTCAATTCCTGTTTGTTTTATTCCACTGAATCCAATATGTCAATTGAAGTACTTAAATTTGCTGTTATTGAGGAAGGGCTTTCATTATAAGATATCCTTTGCTGGAAAATAAAGTTATAAAATAGGAACTTTATTCCTTAAAATAATACATTTTTTACTTATTTCATTTTATCTTTCAGGATCATTTTGACAGACCGGATTCTGAGATTTAGTAAAAATTTGTTGCCAGGTGGATTGGATTACAGAAAAACCAAACCCCCTGTATCGCAAATAAGCAAACACTTTTTTCTTCAAAGACTCTTCATCAAGATGCTGCCATAATCTTATCTTTTGCCTAACTGCAAGAAGAGCCAACTCAAGGTCGTCATATTCAACTATCAATTCGTCTATGATGGCCGGAGAAATTCCTTTTTTTCCAAGCTCGTACCTGAAGGCGAATAGAGATTTGGGTTTATTTCTCTTCCGGTTTTCAAGATAATTTTCGGCAAAGATTCTGTCATTAAGATAATTTTCCTGCAGAAGCCTTTGCACAACCGTCTCAACGATCAAGGGAGCAAAGCCTTTTTTAAACAAATAGTCATTCATTTCAAGGATACTTCTATGTCGTCTTGAAAGATAACCCAGAGCCTTGCCAAAGGCTTTTTTAATATTGGTTTCCATTTCTATATTCTTTTCCAGGTTATGGTTAAATTAGCCAATTTAACCATGCTATCCTTAAGAAAAATTGAATGATGTGTAATGAGATTGTCAGAACCATTGTCAATCTTTACACATGATAGAATTTTGTCAGGATAAAAAGATTCTTTTATAAAGGAAACAATACAGTTTTCAGGTGCAAATTCAAAAAGAAGCTTTGCCGGTATAGCTTCCATGGCCCATTGGGTATAAACAGTATTGTTGACATGCTGGTTCAGGTCCAGGTCATGGACCCTGATCTTAAATTCAGATTCATGGTCAAATTCAATAAGATCATGGTCGTTTTTTACAAGTTCTGGACAGGTTTCTGCCGGAGTCAGTAACTCTTTGGGCAGATGTGGGCTAAGTCGGACCGGTTTTGAATTGTTGGCCTTAACCAATATCCAGATTCCCAATGCGGAAATCAGTTCTTCCCTATCCTGGTTTACAATGGAAAATTGTCTGAGTTCATATAAATTTTTCCATGGGGATCGCCAGGTTTTAATTTCCAGGGGTTCCAGTAATTTAGGATTTTTATGTATCTGGGTCTGATACCTGGACACCACCCACTTGAGTTGTTTTTTTGCCATATCAAATCCCGAGATACCTAATTTATCACACTGCAGGCTTGCTACATCCTGGAAGATATTTAAAAGTCGGTCAATGCGAATCTGCCCGTTTGCACCAATGGCGGAATAGGGGAGTTCCATATTTTGGGTAAAGACAGAGTCCAGGTCCATATTAAGGTGTTTCCTCAAATAATCTGACAGGTGTTTTTAAGATATCCCCCAGCATATTTACCAATCCTTTTCCCACAGCAGACGGATGGAGCGGGATGACCACAGGGTCTGTTATGCTGCCCGTGGCTTTGGCGGGAAATGACACCAGTCTGCCGCTGAGCATGGTATTAACAACCGGAATATATTTAATAATGGTATCAATGGTCTTAAAGGGAGCGACCAGGCAGGTTAAATCCATTTTATCATTTAGGGGGTCTATCCAACCACTGAAAATAAGGGCCATGTTATCGGCATCAATTATTGCTTTTTTCAAGTGAATAACACTATTTTTGATGTCAGCTTCAATAACAATGGTACGGTATCCGATCCCTTCTTTTGTAATATCAGCAAAATGCAAAATATTCAGAACGGAAAGCAAACGGGACAAAAAGGTCCATTTGTATATTCTGCCATTGCTGGCATTCAGAGTCAGGGTACCGTTCTGTCGAAGTGAAATCATATCAGAAGAAGCTTGTCCGGACAGGTTGCAGGTAAATGAATAGGGCCCGTCAATGATATTATTTTTTTGAAAAAGACATGAGATCATATCCGCAATATTTTCTTTATCCAAAGGCTTGATAGTAAACTCAGTGATTACCTGTTTGTCTTTGGTGTCATGGGTCAACTCCACTATACCAGTGCCTGATAGATCACATAGGCTGGCATTAAAAATTTGAATTTTGGTTTTGTCTTTAGTAAAATCAATCTGGGTGTCGATGTTTGAAAAATCCATTTTCTTGTAGCTAAGTTGTCGAGTGTTCAAGTATAGGGTTTTGTGATCAAAAAGAGGCTGGGTTTTTATTTTTTTTCCCTGGTTTCCAATAGCCATAAATGAATCAAGGTTGATTTTATCGGTATCCAGGTGAATGTTGGAGTCTGGGTCGGTGGATATTTTTATTGGATCACCCGCTGTAAAGGAGACAAGAAGATTATGTAAAAAAGAGCCTTTGATTAATAATTTTTCCAGGGTTTGGGTATTTAAAACCCCGTTAAAATTTATCAGGGGTTCGGAAGTATCCTTGTTGAGCATTACCATTGCATTTGATATTTTTTCGTCCTTGAGAATTAAAAGCCTTGGATATAGGTCTTTGGGATTTTTTCCGGTCAGATCAAAGGAAAGCTTAGGCCCTGAAGGAAATGAAACCCTGCCTTGAAACAGGGTCTTGTCTTTTGTTGTTTCAAAACTTGACTCAAAAATTTCAATGGGGAGTCCGATGCTTGATAAATTCGCTTTATCAATGGCATATGAAAGCCAGGATAAATCTTCTATTTGAGCTTTAACCCCTTGAACCTCAATCATTTGATCGGTTAGATGAAAGCTGCCTAAACCTGCTTTTATATCGTTTTTGCCTTGATCCTGGTTAAACCCGATATTGATATCAATGCCCGAACCCCTAATGTCAAACTGCCATTTTTCTGGTTCAAAAACAGGCCCTTTAAGCCTGACCTTGTCGACAATAAGATTTCCATTTATATTTTTGACAGGTGACATATTATTTGAAACCTGGTCATAGGATTTGAGCCAGGGCATCATTTCATCCAGATTAAGCCTGGCAGAATCTGTACTTATATCAAAATAGGGGGATTTACTAAAATCTATACTTGCCTTCAACCCTTGAACTGAACTGCCCTGAAGAGAACCTGAAAAATCTTCTAAAACTATTTTGTCAGCTTCATAGGCAAATATTCCATTGGTAATGGTAATGGGCAAGGGAATAAGGTCATAAAAACCTTTTATTGATAAATTTTGGGCTGTCACATGGACAAAAAGTTCTTTTTGCATACTTTCCATGCCAAGTTTAAGGAATGCATC
>DAOWDR010000139.1 GCA_030638935.1 Desulfobacteraceae bacterium
TATCTGGAAAATCAGGCATGGACCTGGGAGCACCAGGCCCTGATACGAGCCCGTCCCATTACGGGAGATCCCGCTCTTTTTTCCCGGTTTGACAGAATCCGGGAAACCGTGCTGGGAAAGGAACGTGATCCCGCCATCCTGCAAACAGAAGTCAGCGATATGCGCGAACGCATGCGGAATGAGCGATTGACCCATGAAAACGGCTTGTTTGACTTGAAGCAGGACCAGGGGGGGGTTGTGGATATCGAGTTTCTGGTCCAATACCTTATTTTGAAAAATGCCCATGATTTTCCGGATATCATGGTGTGGACCGATAATATTCGCCTCATGGAGGCCTTAAGCGTTGAAGGGATTATTTCAGGGAAAGAGAGCCAGGTTCTCCAGGAGGCCTATGTGGGTATAAGGCAGGTCATGCACCGCTTGACCCTACAGGAAAAAGCCCTGATCGTTCCGGATAATTTGTTCCTGGATACGGCAAGGGCTGTGACAAAAATTTATAACAGCTATTTAGCCCGGAAGTGATGGGCATTCATGTTTTTTTAAAAAATGGTCAGGAAAAAGGTCAGGAGATCAGAAACAGGCTCAAACTAGGCCAATAGGTGATGATCAGAACCGATAATAAAAGTACCAGCATAAAGGGGATGGTGGCCCGGTAGATGTCCACAATGGGTTTGTTGAACCGGTAGCTTGCAATAAAAAGGTTCATGCCCACAGGGGGTGTAAAATATCCTATTTGCATATTGGCCAGAAAAATAATCCCCAGGTGAACCGGGTGAACACCATATTCAAGGGCCACGGGCAGCATCAGAGGCACCATGATAATGATGGCCGAAAAAATATCCAGCATGGCCCCCAGGACCAGAAGGAAAATATTCAACAGGATCAAAAACACCAGCTTGCTGCTCACAAAGGCCTGGCACATGGCAAAAAGCTTCATGGGGACTTCTGCATCTATCAAAAAATTGGTTAATGCCAAAGAAACCCCGAGGATCAAAAGTATCCCCCCCACCATGACCATGGATTCCCGGATAATAGCGGCAAGCCGGGATAATTTGATTTCCCTGTAAATAAAGACTTCAACCACCAGCACATACATGGCTGTGACCGCAGCCGCTTCGGACACGGCAAAGTATCCTGAATATATACCTGCAAATACAAAAACAGGTAAAGGAATTTCCCAGGCCGCCTCTCGCATGGCGGTAAAGGCGTTTTTCCAGGAAAATTTTATAAGGGGAATGGGATTTTTCTTGTTGACCCAGATGCTCCATAAAGAGAGCATGAAAATCATGAGAATGGCCGGGAAAATTCCTGCGATAAACAGATCCTCAATGGAGATCTCAGCGCCACCACCCATTTGCTGGGCAATAATGCCGTATAAAATCAAAGGAAGGGAGGGGGGCAACAGCAAGCCTAAGCTTCCTGAAGTTGTCACTAACCCTAAGCTGAAATTGTCCTGGTACCCGGCCTGTTTTAAGGCCGGATATAATAGGGCGCCCATGGCCACGATGGTGACCCCCGAGGCCCCGGTAAAGGCGGTGAAAAGGGCACAGACCACAAATGCCACAATGGCAAGTCCTCCGGGCATCCATCCTAAAAAGGCCTGGGTCAGCCGGACCAGGCGCTGGGAGGTATTGCTTTCCCCCAGGAGATAGCCGGCAAAGGTAAACAGGGGAAGGGCCAGAAGAATGGGGGTATCGGCAATTCTGTACAATTCAATGGCCATGACAGCCAGATCAATTTCCGACATGTAGAATCCGGCCATGGCCCCTGCAATGATAATGGTGAACAGGGGAGCCCCCAAAAGGGCGATCAGGATGAGTATGCCGATAAATAGATAGATCATGGTTTTTTTGGCATAAGCCGGCCAAGAGAGTTGATTGAAAACAGGGTGTACCGGAGGCTGATCACCACAAAGGCAATGGGAATGATAATCTCACAGACCCAGGCCGGTACATTGGCAAAGGCCATGAAATTGTCACTCATTTCCATCCGTACAAAGCTAAGGCTGAACCAGGCCATGAGAGCCGTGACCACGGCCGTGAATAAATGGACCACCAGGGTGGTGAATTTTTTAATCCGGGGTGGCAGATACCGGGAAAGGATGTCAATACTGATGTGGTTATCTGTCCTGCTGGCGACCATGGCACCGATGAGGCCTATCCAGAGCACCAGGACCCGGACCAAAGAATCCCCCCATACAATCCCTGAGTCAAAAAAATTTCTTAGAAAAATCTGGAAAACGGACATGGTGATCATTACCAGCAGGAGGCTTACCAGAATATAGTCTTCAATTTTTTGGAGGAGGTTAACAAGGGAGTGAAAAAAAACTGGTTTATTGGTCATTTGTCTTGGTGGATCCCTTGGCGTGAAACTCCATTAAAAGACGGTCCAGTTTATCCACAGCATCCTTAGGCAGGGTTCCCGATTCCACCATTTTTTGTGATGCATTCCCGGCTTTTTTACGCCATTCATCTCTAATGGGCTTATCCGGGGTGATGAATTCAATTCCCTGGTTTTTCAATTCGGCAATGGCTTTGCTGTCATCTTTCCGGTTTTGAAGACCAATTTGCTTGAAGGCATTGGTCATTACCCGGGTAACGATCTCCTGGTCACTGGGATTAAGTTTTAGAAATTTTTTCTTGTCTATGGCCAGAACCGCATAGAGATAAATCAAGGGAATATTGGTGACATATTTGATCTGGGTGTGCCATTGGAGCACAATGGCGCCCACAGGAGAGGTGGCCACCGTGTCTATGAGACCTGACTGCAGGCTGGTTCTGACATCTGCTATGGGCAGGGGAATGGGGCTGACGCCAAAGGCTGCAACCGCATCCTGGGAAAGCTTGTCATTATCGGGGATCCAAACTTTCCGTTTTCGGAGGTCCTGGACTGTTTCAATGGGTTTTTTGGACATGATATAGGCAAATCCTCCGCCGGTGAGCCCGAATGTGACAAACCCGGCCTTGTCCAGCCCGTCAATAATGAAGGAGTCCATGTGGTGACGGATATAATCCACCTCATCCAGGTTTGTAAATTTCATGGGCTGGGCATAGATCTGGTTTGCCGAGAAGAACCTTGACAGGCTGCCGCCTACAACCGCACCTCCCTGTAGCTGCCCGATTCGGATTTTGCGAAGTACGGCCTTGTCATTGCCCATGACCCCGCCGGGGTAAAATTTGAATTTTACCCGGTTTTGGGTCTCTGTGGTTACCTCTGTGGCACCCTGTCGCATTTTTTCCATCCACATGGAGCCTTCCGGGGACAGGGTGGCAATTTTAAGGGTGATGGCATATCCGGGCGCAAAGCCTAGGAACAAAAAGAAAGATATCAGGGTAAATTGTTTTATTAATGACATTAATTTCTCCAACTTGATTTATAGGGGGGCATGGCTCCAATGGATTTAGCAGGGTTAAAAATAATCATCCGCTTCAGCCAGCAATTGTTTGGCCAGTTTTCGCGCATAGGTGTTAACCAATGTATAACCTGGTACGACAGGGTTTGTATCCATAACCTCTGTGAGCAGTTTATCATGCAGCTCCCTGTCAAACATCATTTTTGCATAGAGCTTGGCAAACATCACCTTGGCCATGAGGTTTTTGCCCCCGGACAATTCAATGGCTTTTTCAAAATAGAGTTTTCCCTGTTCCGGCTTTCCACCCAGGGCCGGCGGTAAAAAAGTGGATAGGGTACCAAGATATAGAAAAGCTGCACCATCTTTATAGGTTTCGTCCAGGGAAGCTGCTTTTAGCATTATGGCCTCAATTCTGGAAATATCTGCCAGGGCATTGAAATTATTTGTATTGGCCATGATCCAGCTTGCCCAGGCATTGCCCAGTGTAAAGAGGTAGGGCAGATCACCTTTGTCCATGGAGGCGATAATGGCTTGAAATTTTTCAAAGGGTTCGTTTTTCAGGCCGCAGGCATAGTCATTGGAAATACACATGGCCTTGTTTGCATAATTTAAGGCCTTGTTTACCATTTTACGTGATCGTTGTTTGTCTGTGACAAATACATCTGCATAGGAAGTGTATAATTGGGCGGCCGTTGACAGCATCTCCTTGGAATCAGGGTCTTCACTGATCATGCTGTCGATCATGAGAAGGTAGGCCGGAGCCCCTGCCTCAACCATGGACAGGTCATCATTGTTCACAATGGTGTCGGATAAACTGGCCATCATATTGGATTTGACGGAACAGCCCGAAGACAAAGTTATTGCCATAAAGGCGATGATAAAGAATAAAAAAAATTGTCCCGTGACCAGGGGTTTTGGAATCGGAATCATCATGATCGGAATTGCCATAAGATGGATTAAACCCTTATTTAAGTTCACTAATTATCAATAACAATATTCATGCATAACAATAAAAATTAGCCTGTTTTTCTAAAAAAAGCAACCGGGATTCAGGCAAATTAATACAAAGTTTTGTTTTTTTGGCAAGGCCTGGTGGATTTTACTTTGAATTGGTGGATTTCATGATATAGTAGGGCTTTATAGGAGTATCCTTTAATGATGCTCCCCCAAATTTATTTAACGGATAAAGATACTTAAAAAGATATGAACCAAAGATCCTGCCTGAAAAATTTTCCCATTTTAATTGTTTCATTTTTTGTGTGGGGTGCCATTCTTTTTTTTGCCCAGCCAGGATGGGGTGAGGCAGGCAAAAATAATCAGAAAATATATGTGATTCCGGTTATAGGAATGGTTGAACCCGGTATGGCCGCTTACATCAAGAGGGCCGTAGAAGAGATCAAGAATGAGCCGGATGCCGTAATCCTCTTTAAAATGGACACCTTTGGCGGACGGGTGGATTCAGCTTTTGAAATTGTGGATACAATTTCAGGGATTTCAAAGGGACAATCCATTGCTTTTGTGGAAAAAAAAGCCATTTCAGCCGGTGCCCTGATTGCACTTGCCTCAAGTACCCTGGTGATGAAGGAAAATACCCTGATCGGAGATTGTGCCCCCATTATCCAGACAGGGGAGGGCCAGAAAGAGGCCGGGGAAAAAACCCAGACCGTATTGAGGGCCCAATTCCGTTCCCTGGCAAAGAAAAATAATTATCCTGAAGTACTGGCCGAATCCATGGTGTCCAAAAATATGGAGGTCTACCGGATAACCATGGATGGAGAGACCCGGTACATGGATAAGATAGCCTATGATGACCTGACAGAGAACCAAAAGAAACAGGTGACTCAAAAAAAGACCATTGTGGCCAAGGGGGAACTTTTGACCATGGATGATACAGCGGCCTTTGACCTGGGTTTTTCAAAGCAGAGTGTGGGGGATCTGGATCAGGCCCTGGCCTTTCTGGGATATGAAAATTATAATCTGATTATCCTGAAAGAAACCTGGTCTGAAAATTTGGTTCGTATGCTCCAACCCTTTCTGCCGGTTCTCATGTTGCTGGGGATCGGTGCCCTTTATACGGAAATCAAGGCCCCTGGATTTGGACTCCCCGGTATTATCGGCATCATCTGTCTGGGGCTGGTATTTTTTAATCAATATCTGGTGGGACTGGCAGGCCATACAGAATTTTTGCTTTTTTTAATAGGATTTTTGCTATTGGGAGTGGAGGTCTTTGTCCTGCCCGGATTTGGCGTGGCCGGTATTTCAGGACTCGTGGTCATCGCAGCAGGGCTGGTGCTCTCCTTCCAGGGTTTTGTCATTCCAGACCCCTCTTTCCCCTGGGAAGGACGGTTGTTGCTCCGGAATCTGGGACTTGTGCTGGGCTCTTTTATGGGGTCACTTCTCATCTCCCTGGTTTTGGTGAGGTTTGTGCTCCCCAGGATGTCAATTCTGGTGAAAGGACCCTATCTGTCAGCTACCCTGGAAGAATCCCATGCTGATTCAGATGAGATTCTTGGTGTCAGACCCGGAGAGGTTGGTGTGGCCCTGACCACCTTCAGGCCTTCGGGTAAAATAAAAATAGGTAACCAAAAAATAGATGCCATTGCCCAGGGGGAGTTTATCCCACCCGGCACCCCAATCCGGGTGACGTCCGTGGAACAAAATCGTGTCATTGTCAAACAAGATACTGAGGATAAGAGGATTCAATGAGATTATATATACTTCCCATCGTCTTTCAATTATTGGGGATACTGGTAATCATAGCGGAAATATTTATTCCGTCCCTGGGAGTATTAACAGCCATTGCCCTGGGACTGCTTTTTTATTCCCTGTACCTGGTTTTTACCACTATCTCCAACGTTGCCGGCATGGTATTTGCCGGTTTTGATCTTCTGGCTATACCCATTATTTTGGTCCTGGGACTGAAGATTCTGGCAGTCTCTCCCTTGTCCCTGAAAAAAAGATTGTCCAGCAAGGAGGGGGTGGTATCCCAGGCATCGGGTCTCAAAGAGTATAGAGACAAACAGGGGACTTCCGTTACCACTCTTCGTCCTGCCGGAATCGCACTGATTAACGGGAAACGCCTGGATGTTGTCACAGACGGTGACTATATTGAAGCCAATACCCCCATCATTGTCACCGGGGTAACCGGCAATCAGATAATCGTTGAAAAACAAATAACCGATATAAACCAAGAAACTATGTAGTTTAAAATTTAAGGAGAACCGTTTATGGATATCATGTATATTTTGTTAATTTTTGCCGGTATCATCGCCCTGGTGTTGTTTTATTTTATTTTTTCCTATATTTCCCTGTGGCTCCAGGCCCTGGTGTCAGGAGCAAAGGTAGGACTGCTCAATATTATTTTTATGCGGTTTAGAAAAGTACCCCCCAAATTGATTGTGGAATCCAAGATCATGGCGGTCAAGGCCGGGATTGAAATCTCCACGGACAATCTTGAATCCCATTTCCTTGCCGGCGGAAATGTCCCCCGGGTGATCCAGGCATTAATTGCTGCGGACAAGGCCAATATTGACCTGGTATTTAACCGGGCTGTGGCCATTGACCTTGCGGGCCGGGATGTGCTGGAAGCCGTCCAGATGTCTGTTAATCCAAAGGTTATTGAGACCCCATTGGTGGCGGCCATGGCAAAGGACGGGATCCAGCTCAAGGCGCTTTCCCGGGTTACTGTCCGGGCCAATATTGACCGTTTGGTGGGCGGGGCCGGCGAAGAGACCATCCTGGCCCGGGTGGGTGAAGGAATTGTCACCACAATAGGATCTGCTATTACCCACAAGGAGGTGCTTGAAAATCCGGACTCCATATCCAAGACCGTTCTTGCCAAGGGTCTGGATTCCGGTACTGCCTATGAAATTTTGTCCATTGATATTGCAGACGTTGACGTGGGCAAGAATATCGGTGCCGAGCTTGAAACCGACCGGGCCGAGGCGGACAAAAAAATTGCCCAGGCCAAGGCCGAGGAAAAACGGGCCATGGCATTTGCCCAGGAACAGGAGATGAAAGCCCGGGTCCAGGAGATGCGGGCCAAGGTTGTGGAAGCCGAGGCCCAGGTGCCCCTTGCCATGGCAGAAGCCTTTAGAAGCGGTAACCTGGGGATCATGGATTATTATAAAATGCAGAATATTTCTGCAGATACCAAAATGAGAGATAAAATTGCCACCCCGGAAGAGGATCGGCAGGAATAATATGGATACAGGTCTCTGACCTGCTATTTGCCCTTTGGGGGGGATGCTGTGCAGGGACCTTTTATAATATCGGAGAATATTTAAGGATGTGCCATGGATTTTGATTCAATCATATCACTGTTACTGATTATATCGTTTTTTGTCTTTCCATCGCTTTTAAAGCGGTTAAGTCAAAAGAAAAAAACTGGGCCAACCCAGGCAGGAAAGGCCGAAACCGGAAAGGCCAAAAAGTTATCCTTGTTTGAAAAATTGGGCGAGCAGATACGTGAATATGTCCAAACCCTTGAACAAGAGGCTCAAAAGGGAAAGCAGTCCCATAAAGCCCAGGAGTGGGACCATTTGGCGGAGGACAGGGAATTCCAAACCTATGAAGAAGACCTTGAGCCGGAGGTTTATGCAGATGAGCCAGTGGTTGAACCATCTGTTTCAGCTGCTGCTTCGGTGATACAGGAAAAAAAATTGGAGCATGTCCCAAAGCCTGAAAAACCAATGCTGGCATGTGATTCATCTACTATTGGTGTTTTTAGACCAGACCGGCTATCCTCTTGTCACCTTCAACAGGCAATTATTTGGTCGGAAATACTTTCAAAGCCTGTGGCCTTGAGGCAGGAATAGAACACTCCCTGATTAATCCTTTGAACGAAATTCTCTTTGGGAAAAAACAATAAATACAAAATTTAGCTTTGTAGAATGGAGCCTTAATTTTTATTTTTAGGGGTAATGAAATGAGTAAATTAGTAAAATTAGAGACAAAAAAAAGTGTTGATGAAGTTCTAAAAAAGATAAGAAAAAAAGCTTCGGATTTTGAATTTGTCATACGTGAAGAATTCGATATGGCAAAAGCGTTCAAATCCCATGGTGTAAATGTTGCTGGTAATTTTGTATATCATTCGATCATGCTGTGCAATCCCCAGAAAGCATATGAGGCGATTTTTGCAGATAAAATCAGAGGAGCAGTATTATTGCCGCCAAAACAATTGGTCATCTACCCGGAAAATGGAAAGACTGTGGTCTCCTATAATGCGGTGGAAGTTACCGATGTTTCAGGCGTTTTACCCGAGGACAAAGGTTTCCAAAAAGGACTTGCCGCTTCTTGCAGTAATATTGTGAAACTCATGGAATCTATTATTTAATAAGTTTAAAAAAATCACTAAATGAAAATTATTATAATTACACCAAAATTTTTCCCCATTCTTTCGGGGAATGCTGTGTGCACAAGAAGAATTGAGATAGGTTTAAAAAGGCTGGGCCATGAGGTTTTGGTTAAAACTCCCAATCAAATAGATAAAAAAGAAATAAAAAATTTTTTACCTGATGTGATTCACGGGTTGAATGCTTACCAATGTAGAGTGGTGCAAAAATTATCTTTAGAATTGAAGATTCCTTATATTATTACTTTGACAGGGTCTGATTATGAAGAGTGTTTAATCGATTCTGTAAAATATGAAAAGGGACTGGACAAAGATGGTGTTAAAGAAATTACTTTGAATGTCATGAAAGGTGCTTCCTATTTAGTTGTTTATAACAATGAGACAATGCAGAGGCTTCTTTCTCTTTACCCGAAATTCGATAATAAAATGAAAATTATCGCAAAGGGTGTCCCGATTATTGACCATGGAAATTATTCATTTAGAGCTGAAAATTTCATTGATGCCCATGATTTTGTTTTTTCCCTGGTTTCCGGAATTAGACCTGTGAAAAATAATTTTTGTCCAATTGATTCTCTGGGACAATTAAGGAAGAAATATGAAAAAATTGTGTTAACCTTAGTCGGGCCGGTTGCTGATGAAGAGTACGATAAAGAACTCAGAGAGAAAATTAAGGGTTTGGATTGGATCCGCTATGTGGGAGGTGTTCCAATTGAAAATATGAAATCGGTTTTTCTTGAGTCTGATGTGATTTTGAACTGTTCCCATTTTGAGGGTGAAAGCAATGCCGTTATTGAGGCAATGTACTATGGCAGGCCTTTATTGGCTTCAAAAGTAAATGGTAATATCCCTTTGATTGAGGATGGGGTTAGCGGCTTACTCTTTGAGCCGGAAAACGGGGATTTGTTTAGTAAAAAGGCCGAAGATATGATTGTTGACGGGGCTTTTAGAGAGAAATTAGGCCAAAATGCAAGGGAAAAATCATTGCAACTTATTAATACCCGTGAACCAGAAAATTATGAAAGTTTGTATTTATCATCCATGAACTAATACTTGATCATTCAAGACACTCTTATAATACCACCCCGGGATTCGAAGATGTATCAACCTTTCCGTTTATAAAAACCGACTCGACACCTTTTGGTTTTAGGTTTGTTAATTCCCGGATATTATTGTCTTGGACCCTTTTCCAATCAAATATTGTAATATCAGTGGTCAGATTGCGTTTTAACCCCCCTCCGTTAACCTATCGTGGTTGGAGAATTTTGAAAAAAGTGTGCTCTGCACGTTACTATAGTTGATGCTGTCCAATACCGGAACAATAATTATATCTTTTGGAAGTTGTCGCTTAATTAGAAAAGTTCCTCGTCACTAATGATACCATAGAATATACACAGAGGGGAATCATGTCAGAAAGGCTCACAGTAGAACTTGAGCAGCGGGTTCGGGAGTTATCTTCACACCGGCTTTGATAATTTCGCGTCGCCGTCTGTACTCGTAGACAACCGCGCCGATAACCGTCAGAATGATAAAAATCACTGCCAAGGCATTCATGGCCGGGCTGATAAAGCTACGTAATTTGGTGCCAATATAAATCGGTAATGTCTGCTCAACACCAATGGCAAACAAGGTCGTGTTGTAGTTATCAAAAGATTGCATAAAAGCCAGGGCCATGGACGAGATCAAGGCGGGTTTTAAAAAGGGCAGTGTTATTTTCCAGAATACCTGGCGATGGCTTGCTCCCAGGTCAAAGGCAGCCTCTTCCTGGGTCAGATCA
>DAOWDR010000186.1 GCA_030638935.1 Desulfobacteraceae bacterium
ATATGGGTCTGTTCTGAATCTTCTATAAGACCCAGTACGCTTTGCTTCAATGCAACCACCTCGTTGACATCTTTATCAGGACCGCCCTGTCTGTCAGCCTGCAATGCCAGTTTTCGAATTGGACCCAATATATGGCGGGCAAAAATAAAATTTACCAAAAGACTGAGCATGACAACACTGACAACAGCCAATAATGCTATATATCTCAATCTGTTTGATTCTCCCCGGCTGACTTCTATTGCTTCCTGTATCCTGTTTTTATGCAATAATTTAAACTGGCCACACAGGTCATAAATTTTGAAAAATGATTTCCTAACCTGTTTGTGCAAAACAGAACCGTTTTTCCGGTCACCCGCCTTATATATGTCAATTACTTTGTCCTTGGTTGCAATATACAACTTATATTCTTTTTCGATCTCTGTTATGGCCTTTTTTTCCCAGGGCTCGTTAATCAGAGACTTGACCACCAAAAGATGTTCATCAAAGAGCAGGCTGTATTTGGTTAATTGGTCAAGCCAGTCCGGATTGTTGTCCAGCAAATAATAGGACACAAACCCTTTCTGGTTGACCAGGGAAGAGCCCAGGGCTTCGGCAGACTGGAATATTGCCACATCTTTGCTGATTATGTCCTTAAATATCCTTTCTATCTTATAGGTATACCAAATCATCAGGGCAGCCCCAATCAATGTAATGGACAAAAGAATGGCATTCACCAGATAGACGCGACTTTTAAGGCTTAGATTGACTGTAAATTTATCAAACATGCTGATAATTAACTTCCTGATAATTTGTGATTTGATTATTGTTTTTTTCTGTCCGTACAGATTTTCATAAAAACATCGGTCAGTCTCAACACCCCGACAATTTCGTCTGCCCGGCTCACCAAAAGGCATTGATGGTGCCCCATGACCAACTGATGAACGGCTTCATTCAACCCGGAACCTTCCTTTACATACTCGCCCTGGGTCAGTTCATACATCACACTGGTTACCTTTTGTTTTCCGGCTTTTTTACAGATATCATTTAAGGGCTCATGCCATAAATTATACTGATCCAGTATGGTTTTCATAAATTGAGGGCTGAAACCGACCCGGGAACCTAAGTCTTTTTCTCCCAAAAGTTCATATTTGGGTTCCAGGGATCTGATCACATCCATTTGACTTATCTTGCCAAGGACTTTGTTGGTCTTTTTTTCACAGACAAGAATTGCCCTGTGCCTGTAGCGGCTTGTATCAAATTCTGCCTGGGCTTTTTCCAATGCATCAATGGCTTCGGACAGGGTGGCATCTTCAAAAACAGTTGCATATTCAGTAAGAGGCACCATTAAATCTTTGACCCGTATTGTCTTCATAAATCATATTCCTTTGATAATGACACTATTTTTAAAAAATCAAATATCTCCACTTCTTCTCAAAAGAAGCCTTAATTCAGCCCTCCTGATTCGTTCTTCCTGTTCGTCTTTTCGTTTCCTGGCATTTTCCAGCTTAATTTTAATTTCTTCAAAATCAGCCGGTTTCATCAAATAATCAAAGGCGCCCAGTTTCATCCCCTCCACAGCAGTTTCCGTGGATCCGTGCCCGGTTAGTAAAATAACTTCAATATTCGGGTAAAGCTTTTTTATTTGCTTTAATGTGTCAATCCCGTCCATGCCAGGCATCCTGATATCCAGGATTACCACGTCAATAGGTGCTTTTTCCAACACCTCCAGTGCCTCCTTGCCGCTGAAAGCGGTGGACACTTTTTCACCCTGGGTCTCCAACCGCAGGGCAAACATTTCAACAAAATCTTTTTCATCGTCAACTATCAGAACTTTGGCTGGTATTTTTATCATCTTTATTTACTCCTTGACTTAATTCATTGAATTTTAGGAATTATATCTGCTCTCCAAATTTTTGTTTCAAACGCCTGGGCAATTTTATTATAAAAAAAGTTCCCTTACCCAATGAGCTTTTAACCTCAACCTTACCCTCAAGATCACTAAGAATTTTATGGACCACAAACAATCCAAGGCCTGTACCTTCATCAAAGGATTTGGTTGTAAAAAAGGGATCAAATATCTTTCCTAAATTTTCCTTGGGTATCCCAATGCCGTCATCCTTGATTTCAAGGATGACATCATCCTCTGTTTCCCAGGTGGACAGGGTAATGGTTCCGTTTTTTTCCAATGCATGAATTGCATTATTCAGAAGATTCATTAAAATCTGCCGAATCTGGTAAGGGTCACTCCAGAAAACATTTTTTTCTTTATCAATTTCCCAGTTAATCCCTATATTTTTATCTTCCAGCTCTTTTTTTAACAGCCCCAGTGTTTCATCCAACAATGCCTTCAGGTTAACTTCACAAAACTGTGTGTCCTGTTTTTTTACATGCCCCAAAAGCTGATGGGTGATCCTCCTGGCTCTTTTAATACTTTTTTCTATTTTTTCTATTCCCATGAGCAGGGCATCTTTCCTGGAAAAACCAGACATTTCAGGATCACTGATAATCTGTTTCATAAACCCGGCACTTTCATTGATGATGGCCAGAGGATTATTTATTTCATGGGCAATACCTGTGGACATGGTGCCAAGGGACACCAGCCTGTCTGTATCAATCATTTTTTTTTCCATCTTTCTGCGGTATTCAAGATCTCTTACCTTTTGTTCTTCCAAACAGATTATCCCAAAAGCCTGTTGAATTTTATTAACCAGATGATCAATTTCCACAGGCTTTGTAAGATAATCAAAGGCACCGGCTTTTATTCCTTCGATTCCATCTGAAACCGCAACATTGCCTGTTAAAAGAATTACCTGGATCTTTTCAGCCTTTTGCTTAATTGCCTTTAGGGTTTCAATTCCGTTTATTCCCGGCATTTTAACATCCAGAACAACCACATCCACAGACTCTTTGTCGAGAATATCCAGGCATTCTTCTCCACAAGAGGCCTGGATCAGGGTAAAGCCCCTTTTTCCAAGCCTCTTGGCGATTGTTTTCCTGAATCCCTCTTCGTCATCAACCAAAAGAAGGCGTATGGTACCATATAAGGATTTGTTCATGGTTAATAGTTTCCTAAATTAAACCCAGAATTTTCCACCACACAGATGCAACAACGACTAAAACCGTCAACAAAATCGGTGTGGCAACCAATCCGACCTTTGTCAGGTCAGATGATTTAAAATATCTATAACTGTATGCAATGGCATTGGGGGGACACCCTATTACAAGTAGCATTGCAAAGGATGTTGCCATGCCAAGGCAAAGCGCCAATATAACAGGATTAACCCCTTCAAGCTGGGCCATGGGAATGACAATGGGAAGAATCAGGGCGGCGGCGGCAACATTGGCCATGGCATTTGTTACCAGGGCTCCGAAAACACCAACACCCACAAAAAGGACCAGCCAGCCTTTCCCCTGGATCAAAGGAAAGAACAGATTGGCAAAATAATCTGCCGCTCCTGAATATCCCATGGCAAGACCCAGGGAAATCCCGCCGCCAAAAATAAATAAGGCGGTTCCCCATTCTAAGTTATCATTGATATCCCTCCACTTCAACACTTGAAACAACACCAGGGCAGCCACCCCCAGCATACCGGTAACTGAATAATCGATGCCGTGGAGCCCCTTGGTCAGCCAGAGCGCAAATGAAAGACCGATAATGGCTAAAGTTTTCTTCTCAAGAATTGTCATGGGCCCAAGCTCTTCATCAAACTCCGGCAGCTTATACTTTGGGTCCGGCCTGTAAACCATGTATACGATCAATACGGCAATAGGTGTTGTAATGATAGCTGCGGGCATGGC
>DAOWDR010000447.1 GCA_030638935.1 Desulfobacteraceae bacterium
CCTTGTTTTCTCACCCACTCCCGCTCGGAAAGATAATAAACCTTTGGATTGGTTCCAAGCCTTTCAAGCAGCCTGAAAACCTTAGGATTTCTTGATTTTCCGATAACATGTTTATTCCTTGTATCCGGGTGCGGATCAGGTTTAACTATCTGATGTACCTTATGAGAAGGATTATTAAGATCACCGAATACAATGGCACCGGCAGGGCAAGCCGTGGCACAGGCGGTCTGATATTCATGCTCTTCAATATCATCTCGCCCTTCATAATAGGCTGTATCCCTTGCCGCCTGGTATCTGTGGTAGCAAAGACTGCATTTTTCAACCACGCCCCGCATCCTGGGGGATACATTGGGGCTCAGGTAATTTTCCATGCCCTCGGGCCATTTGGGATCCCACCAATTAAAATATCGAGCATGATAGGGACAGGCCCCCATGCAGTACCGGCATCCAAAACACCGGGTATAAATCTGACTGACTATGCCTGTGTCATAACCGTAATCCGTTGCCGTTGCTGGACATACAGAAACACAGGGGGAATGCCCGTGGCCTCCTTTTCCCTCGCAATGCTGGCAGGGCCTGGGCAAATAGACGACTTCCGTCTCAGGAAAGGATTTACCATTGGTCAGCTTATAAACACGCATCCAAGTGATACTATCCTTTTTTCTGGACTCATCCTCCTTAAACGGAACATTATTTTCCGACATGCACGATACCATGCAGGAACCACATCCCGTGCATTTGTCCAGATCAATAACCATTCCGAACTTATGTGCTTTTTTATCTTGTATCATCAGAACCTCTTAAGATTTTTATCCATGTAATTTACGCCTTGGAAATTCTGGCTTTTATACCAAAGGCAGCATCCAGTCCTGAACCAGACTCAATTACCGGGCCTATTAAATCATTCACATTCACACCCTTGTTTGAAACAAATTTGTTATCAAAGGTATGACCAAGACCTCTTACCATCCCGATGACACCCGGCATGATCCCTTCATTGAAATTAAGTTTCACCTTTGCCGATCCCACAGGAGTGGTCAGGAGTACATCCCCACCATTTTTAAGCCCCTTGGCTGTTGCGGGATTAATTTCCACGACAATATCCGTGCCCGTCAAAACCTTGTCTGAAACGGTTTTAATGGCAAAGGGGGAGACGGCAGGAACCGTTCCTGTCAACCGCATATTGTCGATGGGAATCAGTGTCAGCTCAAAATCACCCTGGGCCTTGATGGTTGAAGGATTGGTTGCAAGAAAAGTAAAATCAACCTCGGGAAATCCGTCAGGCGCCCCTTCCGATACCAGAACATGTCCCTCTTCTGACAGAGAATCCCAAATATCCGGGGTTGCACCTTCAAGGCAGGCAGCATAGTTTTCCCAGTCAAAATTCTCGGCAACGGTTCCCCCAAGGGCCTGGGCCAGAAGGATCAAGGCATCGCCGGGATCTTTAGAATCAAAGATAGGCTTGATGACCGGCCGGGTAAGACCAATGACATTTTTTGCAAGACCTGCTTGTGATGGGACATCTTCCATCCCTTCAAGAAAGGTATTGATAGGCAGAATCACATCGGCTTCCATTGCGGTTTCATCCAGAAAGGAGGAAAAACTAACCACAAAGGGTACTTTCTTAAAGGCCTGCTTCACCCGTTTTGGATTGGTGAAAGAATAACAGGGATTGGCATTGTATACAAAAAGTGCATCAATGATCGGTTTGGCCGTTGCATTCAGTTTTCCGACAAGATCATTGACGGAACCAGCCAATTTTTCATGTCCTGCACCCTTTTCTGCCACATCATCCATTATGGCTTCGGGAAATGACAGATAGTCATTTTTGGCCATGACAAAGGCACCGCCTTTTTGGTTCAAATTACCAACAAGACAGTTCAGGGTATGGACGGCAGCAAATTCTTTTAAATTCTGTCCGTTTTTTCCCCTGCCCTTTCCGGGAATTGCAACGGGCATTTTTGCCCTGGCAAACAATTTTGCCAGTTTTTCAATGTCAGCGGCTTTGATCCCGCAAATTTTTGCAACCTTTGCCGGTGCATATTCTTTTTGAACCATGATGGCAAATTTGTTAAAACCGGCTTTGAAATTACTGGAATCAAACAAATTATTTTTAATGATCACGGCACAGATGCCAAGGGCCAGATCGCTTTCTGTTCCCGGCGTAATGGGTATCCATTTATCGGCATTTGCAGCAGTATTGGACAGGCGGGGTTCTATCTGATAGAGTTTGGCACGCCTGTCTTTTCTGGAAGCATTGGCCTTAAAACAACTCACCGGTGATCCCCATCCCTCTATCAGGCCTGCACCAAAGCTTAAAATAAAATCTGAATTTTCAAGATCAAATCCAATGGTGTTCCCATCCCCGTGCAGGGTTTGGGCGGTCAGTTCCAGGTAGGATTCAAGGCTTGGCATGGCATAAAGGTTGGGAGAACCAAAGGCAGTTAAAAACCTATCAAAAAGTCCGGGCACCGACCCTTTAGTCTTGTCTGTATTACAGGCAAGTTTTTGGGGTGCATTGCTTTTTCTTATGTCGCCAAGCTTGCCCGCAACCAAGGAAATGGCATCATCCCAGGATATTTCTTCGAATTTATCACCATTTTTTCTCAGGGGAGTTCTAACCCGGGCCGGGTCATACAAATATTGAAGACCTGCAATACCGTGGAGGCATACGCCCCCGTCATTGATCGGGTATTCGGCCAACCCTTCTATTTTAACGGGCCTGCCGGCTATTTTTCTAACACTGATACCGCAGTTTCCCGGGCACAGGTTGCATACCGAACTATCATAGGATATTTCACCGTCAATTGGAACAGGGGTCCAGGGCCAGTTCTGGGTCCAGATGGAAGAATCATCTGTCAGTTTCAACCCGACAGGGGAAACCACAACACCCGCAACTGCGCCAAGTCCCAATCCCAAGAAACTTCTTCTATCAACTTTCATAAGTTAATCCTCTATAAAATTTGAAATTCTTGTGTTCTAGGTGGCTTACTTGTGACACTGGAAACAATAGCCCTGGTGGCCGGTTTCTTCTTTGTGACACTCTGCGCAGTCATCCATCTTCATCCGATCCCAGGAATGTTTTTTAATTCCCCAGATATTTTTACCCCAGATATCACGGCTATAGCCGGTGATTCTGTTTTCCTCATATAATCTTGAAGTGGTAGACTCACCAATGTGACCATGGCATGATACACAATCCATGGGTTTGTCACCGGTAATGTGTGCCGCATGGGAGAAAAAGACGCAATCGGGCTGCTTTGAATAAACAAACCAGGGGACCTCTTTTTCCTTTGCCACATATTCCCGGGCAAAGATAGCTTCATCTTCGGTTTCTCCCATGGGTTCGTCTGTATGGCATTCCATACAGGATTCCAGATTGGGCAACCCGGAAAATGTACCGTCTTCTCTCAAGAAATGACAAGTTTCGCAATCACCTATTTCTTCTGTATGAAGCTGGTGATCAAAGTTAAAAGGTTGCTCTTTTTTAGAATAAAGCAACTTGGGAAAAAGCAGCCAGCCGGACAAAAAGCATACCAGAAATGCCACCATAAAAAAAATGACACCAAGCCCCAGGCCTTTGTCATCTTTTGGGTCACCACCAGTGCCTTCCCCTGCACCATCCATGGAACCATTTTCTGCTTGGTTTTCTATTTTGCTCATGAAAACTCCATCAATGTTAAAATGTTGATGTTACTATAACCAATTTGTCCGGACCTAAGCTCCGGACTTATTTCCTTTGCAGACAGCAGTTCCCTGCAGATCCGCAATAACGTCCCTTATGCTGTAATTTGCGTTATTCTATATTAATATCTTGTTTCCTTGTCAAGATAAATTAGGGATGAACCAATGAATCCTCCCCATTATTAAGGTGCCGGACAAAGGAGTCTCCCATGACAAAAAAAAAGGCGTATCTTAATTTAAAGATACGCCCGTAAAGTTGGTCTGGACAGGTTTTAAATAATGATGCCTGTCTTTTTACCCTTCTTTATCCATAGCTGTGAAGACCTGAAAGCAGGTAGTTCACCCCAAAATAAGTAAAGAGAACTGCTAAAAACCCGATAATAGAAACAAGGGCAAGGTTTCTGCCGTGCCAGCCCTTCATCATCCGCAGATGTAAAAAAATGGCATAGACAAACCAGGTGACCAAAGACCAGGTTTCCTTGGGATCCCATGACCAATAGGTGCCCCAGGCAGAATTAGCCCATACAGCCCCGGTGATAATACCAATGGTTAAAAAGAGGAACCGGAATACAATCATCTGATATGTCAGGTCGTCAATCACCTCCCATGAGGGCAGCCGGGCAAAAACCGACTTGCTATGGGGATCCTTGGGTTTGATAAAATATATAAAGCTGAAACCAAATGCCACGGCAAACCCGGCATACCCTAAGAAACATGTAATCACATGGGCAATGAGCCAATTGCTTTTCAGGGCCGGAATCAAAGGATTGATCTTGGAACTTACGCTTGGATCAAAGGAAGCATAGGCAATGGCCAAAAAGATCAAAGGAGCAATAAAGACCCCGAGGATGCTTTCCCTGTATTTGAATTCAACAAAGATATAAAGAACAGCCATGGTCCAGGAAAAAAACACAAGGGATTCATACATGTTTGAAAAGGGTGCATGGCCGTATCCCATCTGGTAGGACTCCACCCACCTTATGAGTATCCCCGATGTATTGCCCAGAAAACCTATAACAATCACCCAGAATCCCAGCTTTGCCAGCACTTGTTTTTTAAATGAAAACGACCCGATATAAAAAACCGAAGCCAGCGCATAAATAAATGTGGTTGACGATAATATAAGAGAACTATTCATGGGCGTTATTTATCCTTTAATATGGTTACAAATTTCTTTATTTTAAGCGTCATGCCGTGGCTGTTCCTATTGGCGTTGCCTGAGACCATGACGTTGGTAGTGTTATTATCGGTTTTTACCATCTCAATAAAAAAAGATTGGTGGGGGACAAAAAAGGTAATCCAGCATCCTATAATCATCAGGATAAAACCCGCATACACATACCAGATACCAGGATCCTTTGTGACCTGAAGACCTGTATAATACTTTTGATCAAATTCCTTTACAATAAAGGTGAACTGGCCTTTTCTCATTTTATCAAAGGTAGGAAATTTAGTGGGCAGAGCAACTTGAAAACTTGACTTGTCTTTTAAAAAAACCTTTCCAAAAAAGGCTTCCCCCAGATTGTGATCCCTAAATTGAAAATGGGGGAGAAAACCTTCGAATTTAAAAACGCCCTGATCTCCGGGCAACTCGATTTCCTCTCCTATCCTAAGGCTCTTTGTGAAGCTCTCCTGGGTGGTATTATCCAGGATCTCAAAAAGGGCATTGTCCGGGGTAGCGGTTCCGTAGGAGGACTGGAAGATATTGATCCCTTTGTACCTTAAAGGATGGTTCACCCGAATATCCTCGGAAAAACTCTCCTTGCCGTCTTCAATGATGGTCAGGTTGGACCTAAACTCATCTGGTGCTCCTGTATCATAGAAACGCACCTCAAACTCATTACATTGGATTGAAAAATCTAATTTTATTGGGGTCCTGGTTTTAGTGGCAAAAACAATGTCTGCCGTGGCCCCTTCATCCAGTTGAAGATTTGCCTTGAACCCGAAAAGTGATCCGATCATTGCCCCCAGAGCCAGCAAAACAATGCTTGCATGGACCACATAAACACCGATCCTGGCCCATCGGCCTTTTTCAGCATAAAACACAAAGCCCGTGTCTGTTTTTTCTTGAAGGACCCTGCCGACATTTTTTTCCAGAACAGCCTTGTATTCTCCGGACAGGGTATTAAGATCCTTGTTTGCGGTGAATGTTTCCTTATTCTTAAACTTTCTGAACCTTTCCGGATTAAACCTAATCTTTTTAGGAAAAATAATTTTCCAGGTAAGGGTGAGCCGTTCAATGGAACAGACCACAATATTGATGACTAAAAGCAACAGCAGGAAAAGAAACCACCAGGCATGGTACATATC
>DAOWDR010000386.1 GCA_030638935.1 Desulfobacteraceae bacterium
GGCCACACAATATTGTTTCATGATCTCTGAAAAAACCCGGTAATCCCCGGCCAGGGAGGCTGTGTGGCTGGACACGGCTGCGATTCCCTTTGGACTTTTACCTGCCTTTAATACCACAATGGGCTTGGTGCAGGTTTGGGCCCGCTGGATAAATTCCCGGCCTTCCCTAGCCTCAAAACCTTCAATATAAAAGGCAATCACCCGGGTTCCAAGGTCATTTTCAAACCAGTCAATCATGTCAATTTCCCTAAGACAGGCCTTGTTACCGATACTTACCCCCAAAGAGATACCAATTCCCTGGCCTGCAAACTTTACCATCTGGTCCACGAGGACGCCGCCGCTCTGGGAGACAAAGCCGATATTTCCCTTTTTGGGCCGGACAATCCGCTCGCCTGGAAGGAAAAAAGTATCCACCACTTCCGGGGCATAGATACCAAGGCAATTGGGTCCCACAAAAGGAAAGTTTGCCCTTCCGGCAATATCTGTCACCTTTTTCTGCAATTCATGGTTCCCGGACTCTGAAAAACCCCCGGAGATTATCACGGCTCCCCGCACCCCTTTTTTAATACATTGTTCAACCACGCCGGGAACAAACTGAGCCCGGACAGCAATGACAGCCATGTCCACATCGCCTTCAATATCCCCTAACTGCCTATACAAGGGCTCCCTGTTGAGCAGGCCTCCCTTGGGATTCACAGCATAGGTTTTAACCGGATACCTTAAATGATTTTTAGTATAAATCACATTGGCAGGATGACTGTCCTGGGTGGTGGAAACACCGATCACCGCCATTGAGGACGGCCTGAAAAGATATTTAAGATCCATTGTTTTCCCTTTTTTGAAAAGGACTGTTTCTTCCAGACCCTGAAAAGGAGGCAAACAACAGACACTCCCTTAAAAAACAGGGAAATTGACTGGATAATCAATTCCCCTGTATTATAGGATCAATGGCCCCGGGACAAATTATCTTAATTAATTGTCCCGATTATTTATCTGATTAATTACCAGATTAGCTGTCGGATTAGCTACCAGATTAGCTGTCAGATTAGCTATCCTGGTCAGCCAGGTAATCGTCGTACAAGGTTTCAAGGCCAAGTTTATGTTTGGCTTCTTCCTGGACAAGGATCATAAACACTTTTTTTGCATCTTCATTATCCGTCTGTCCTGCAAGATCTGTATAAAGTTTAACCGCAACCTCTTCTTTTTTCATGGCAACTTTCAAAATCTCAGGCATTGGCATGCCCTCTTCATATTCTTTTTCCACCATGTAATCGCTGATTTTAAGATCTGTTATTTTCTTGAACTCATAGGCATCGATTTTTTCTTTGTTGCCGGAAATATCAGATAGAAGTGCCACATGTTTTTCTTCTTCCTTTGAGAAATTCACAAAGGTTTCCTTGAGGGAGGCACGGGTTGCCTGTTTTGCAAGGGACGCATAAAATTCAACCGCTTCTTTTTCTCTATCAATGGCAAAGGTTAGTATTTCATCAACTGATCCGAATTTCATCTTTGTTTTCCTCCTGGTTGGGGGTTAATTAATTTTTATCTTTTCAAATATAAATTATTGCTGAACTATTACTAAATGTTAATTTGTACTAAATTTCTATAAAAGCAAATTGTATACCAAATTTTTAGAAAATTAAAGACCCCGGTAAAGAGATTTTTATTGTTTTTTAAAAATATCGGCCAGGGCATCACCGGGATTCTTAAATTCAAATTTGAAACCCAGTTCTGTCAGTCTTTGGGGGAAAGCTTTCTGGCTCTGGAGCAGGGAAGCTCCTAAATCCCCCATGAGAAGCTTCACCATAAAAGCTGGTGCCGGCATGATTGCTGGCCGGTTCAGTATCCGCCCCAACCCCTTTGCAAACTCTTTTTGCCTAACCAGCCCCGGCCCTGCGAAATTAAAAATTCCCCCAAGATCTGAATCCATGAGAAATCTGACCCCTTCATAGAGGTCATGGATGTGAATCCAGGGAAACCATTGGCGGCCATTTCCCAGGGGCCCTCCTGCAAAATATTTAAAGGCAGGGGTCATTAAGGACAGGGCACCTTCATTCCCCAGCACCACACCAAAACGCATAACACAGACCCGGACCTCTTTATTCACAGCTTCCAGGGCCTGATCTTCCCAGTCCCTGCAAACCATTGCCAAAAAACCAGACCCGGCCAAATCTGTCTCAGACAACATTGTCTCACCACAATCACCATAATAACCCACTGCCGATGCGTTCAACAATTTGGCTGGTTTTCCTTTTTCCATGGCAGCCACCAGATGCTTTGTGGTCAGAATTCTGGAATCATAGATGGCCTGCTTGTATTTTTTTGTCCATGGTTTAAAAATATTTCTGCCGGCCAGGTTAATCACCACATCGGCGGTTGACACATGTTCCTGCCAGGTCCCTTGTTTTTGGGTATCGGCAGAAATCCATTTAAAATTTTCAAATTGTTGCCCGGATTGTTGGGCTGTCTGCTGTTCAAAGGGGTTGTGAAGGGAGGTGCCCAGGCCGGTTACAAAAAAATTATCAGAAAGAAATTGTTTTGCAAGATATTTTCCCACAAAACCGGATCCGCCGGTAATCAATATTTTTTTCATCCGGTTCCCCCTAAAAGATATTTGCCTGACACGCCAATTTTACGAGGTTATAAATTTGCCCAACCCCTTATTCATTTTTTGATTCATAGGCAAATATTTCGTCCCAGATAACCTCTTCACACTCCTGGGCTTCCTTGGCCAATGAATCATATTGAATTTGCTCTTCTTCCGAATCCCAGGGGATTTCATCATACTGGGCCACAAATTCAATATTATCTATCCGAAGGCCCTCTTCTTCAATGGCTGTTTCAATTTTAGGAAGAGCCTCCCGGACATCGCCGGCTTTTAAAAACAAATAGACAAAACCGCCCACACAATTTTCATAGGCCGAAGGGTCCACAATATCAAATTCAACGCTTGTCCAATAAACTTTCATAATTATCTCCATTAAATTTTAAGGACGATATTTAAGCTGGACGCCTTTTAAAAAATTACGCAAAACCTGGTCTTTACAGCTCCTATAATGTCTGTTGTCCGGTTTCCTAAAAAATGCGCTCAACTCGTGTTTACTGATACGCACATCCGTGCGTCCCATTATCTCAATTATGTCATCGGCTTTCAGATCCAAGGCGATTCTTAATTTTCTGAAAATGATATTATTTGTTAATACTTGTTCAGGCTCAGGCCGGGGTCCTTCTTTTTTACCACGCTTATGGTTGATCAACCCGTTTAGAAAAACAGCCAAAAGGGCATCGCTTAATTCCTGGTATGCCGGGTCATCCTCTTTTTTCAGCCAATCGCTGATCTGACTTCTGGTTACCTTAAGATCTCCAAGGCCAAACACAGCAATCATTTTCGAATCGCCAAAATCAAAGGCATAACGGATACGGCGCAGAATATCATTATTGGTCATACTATTTTCCTTATCTGAACTAAAATCATGTCACAATGATGCACTAGCTGACAGTATTGGTGTTTTTTTTTAAAATCAATTTAGTCTACCATTAAAAATCAAATAATCAAAGCGCTCTCACCAAGCTCTCAAATAAAAAACACCCTAAACAAATAGGAGGGTTTGGATATGGTTTAATGTTCATTGTTGAATAAAAATCCATATCCCTTAAAGGAAACCTTCTTTTTTTCCATAAATTTACCGGATGTGTAAGATGAGACCACCTTTTTCCAAAACATGACGGCTTCATTATTTTTTAATGTGACGGCAACTTCCCAATTGCCGGAAAATTGATCAAATACATATTCAGCCAATCTTCGGCCACACCCGTTTCTCCCACAATGTTTTTGAATATAGAATTCTGCAATGGCCAGGCCGTCATGATTGAACCGCAGGTGTTTGTTGACAAGGGCAAAGCCAATAATAGATTCCGATTCCTTTAAAATGTAGATAAACCGATCATCTGCCATTGAATATTTTTGTAAATTTTTCAATGCGCCGTCACACCAGGAATCAAAATTATAAATTTTATAAAACTGACTTACACACCCCAAATACTCACTGAAAATCGGTAATATTTCTTCAATTGTATCTATTTGGGATATCATTCTTCACCTATTTTTTTTACCCCTGGAATTGCCCCTTTTAGGTGATTGCCGGGAGTGGGATCCTGGTCGGGACAGCTTTCTTCTGCTTTTTTTGTTTTTTCCGGCTTTTTCATCATCCCCGGTGAATCTGGATTTGGTTTTTGCACCGGAAGATTTGGCACGCTGCTTTGAGATTTTTCTTTGTTCGACAATCTCTTTAATACCCTTGTCTGCCTTTTTTTCACTGGAAGAATTATTGGGCCGCAATAAAACATAATCCGGAACTACCCCACCCATGGTATAGCCGCTGACTTCTTCCTTGGGAATCTTTTGTTTCAGTAAATTTTCAATGGCCTTTAAATGATCCCTTTCTTCGGGACTGACAAGGGAGACGGCAATACCGCTGACTCCTGCACGACCGGTACGGCCTATGCGATGGATATAATCTTCCGGCACCCCGGGCAAGTCGTAATTAACCACATGGGGCAGGTTACTGATGTCAAGCCCCCTTGCAGCCACATCCGTTGCCACAAGGATACGAACCTCACCCTTCTTGAAATCTTTGAGGGTACGGGTTCTAAAAGACTGGCTCTTGTTGCCATGGAGGGCAGCGGCAGAGATCCCCTTTTCAACCAGCTTCTCCGTGAGCTTGTTTGCCCCGAATTTTGTCCGGACAAAGACCAGAACCTGGGTCCAGTCTCCCTGGGTAATCAAATGGATCAACAATGCTCGTTTTTGGGGTCGATCCACCAGGTGAACCTTCTGGACAATGGATTCAGCCGCCCTGTTGCTGGGCGTCACCTCGATATATTCCGGTTCCATTAGCATTATTTTGGCAAGATTCCGTATCTCCTGGGTGTAGGTGGCTGAAAACAGCATGGTTCTGCGGTCTTCCGGAACCAGCTCCAGAACCTCGGAAATCTCATTGCTAAATCCCAGGTCCAGCATTCTGTCGGCCTCGTCAAAAACCAAAAACTCTATCTGGGAAAGATTCACATCCCTATGGCCGGCAAGGTCCAAAAGGCGGCCCGGTGTGGCCACAAGGATATCGACACCCCGCTTCAGCCGGTCTATCTGGGGATCTATGTTAACCCCGCCGTATACCACGGTGCACCGAATGGATACCCGCCTTCCATAGGCTTTTATACTATCTCCCACCTGGAGGGCAAGTTCCCGGGTGGGTGCCAGGATAAGGGCCAGGGGGTGCCTTCTCTTGCCCTTCCTCAAGCTCAACAATTCAACAATGGGGAGTGCAAAGGCATCTGTTTTTCCTGTTCCTGTCTGGGCTCTGGCAAGGATATCCCGTCCGGCAAGAATTGCCGGAATGACCCGGGCCTGAACGGGGGTGGGATCGGTGTACCCCTTGGATTTTACGGCTTTAAGCAGTTCTACCCGAAGGCCGAGTTCATCAAATGACATATATTATCTTCTCTTAATTAAAAAATTTTAACAGCACAAAAGTTTATACCATAATTATCTAACAATGTCCCATCATTTCCAGGACCTGTCTGGGTGATCGCATGTAAATTGGGGATTGAAAACCAAAGGATGTAAATGAAGGAAGGAGGGGGACGAGTACCGGTCAGGGCGGGTTGTAGCGTAGGGATTGAACAATTCTTACAGTTTGTATAATTCCGTTACGCTAAAAGTCGAGAACTGCGGTCCAATGTGTGTCCTCAAGCAACACGTCTTTCTTAATGCGTCCCTACATTAAGAATCTGTACAGAATTGCAATCAATTATACGCTCGCAAACCACCTCAACCCCAACGGCAGCTCAGCTCATTCCTCTATGCTGTTTTAAATTTTCCCCATAGTCATAGCATCTCATATACAGAATTAGGAATATCGAAATATGTTACGTCAAGTCTCTGAATAGTTCCATGGGGTCTTGGTTTATTTAATTTTGCTTCCGGCTATATATTGTAATTTCAAATCTGAAACTGTAAATCCATTCATACTATATCTGGTATCTTGCTAAATTGTTAAAAACCCGGACTGGAGAAAAGAATATTCGCCGAATGGGTCGACAGGCTGTTACCGAATCAAATAGTCCAAAGATTTCCCCGTGGACTCAATATATAAACCTCCAGAAACCTTTCCCATTTTTCTCCCTCACCGCCACTAAAAATGTCATTAACGCTGAAAAATTCGATATGGCAACTGATTTGCTTACTGAAAACCGGGTGCTGTAGGAAAAGTTAAGTTTTTTATGTCATAACCAGCATGTCTGGATCTTATATCAAGCATTCATCAAGGTTAACAACATGCTTTTCGCAATAGGTTGCTATCTTTTTTATATTGTGTGCAATACACATCAAATTAAATTCACCATTTACCTTTGTGAGACCTCGTACTAAGAATTGCCTGAAACCTAAATTGAACTTTATATTTCCAAAAACCGGTTCAACTGTGTGCATCCTTTTTTGATAGTCTTTGCGTCCTTCATCACTTATAAGTTTTGCCCTGTTTTTTTCAATCAGGTGTTCATGCTCCCCCCCGGGACAGTTGTTTGTATTTGGCTTTTTTTGCACATTCTGATTTTATAGGACATTCCATGCACTCTTTGCATTTATAGGTGCTTTTCTCTTCCGTGCTTGTGCTTAAGTGTAGCAGTTTCCCTTCAGGGCAGATATAGGAGTCTGTCTCTGAATTATATTTGAAATTTACTTTGTCGTATTTAAAATTATCATTATCAACTCTTTGTTTGGCGGGGTCATCTATTAAGGCTTCCATCTGATTTCCTGATATTATCGCAAGATTGTCCCCGCTGTGGTAACCACTGTCAGCCTTACAGATATCAATTGGGGCTTTCAGGTTCTTTTCAGATTTTTCAACCATAGGGACCAACTGCTTTTTGTCATTACACTCAGTTGTCACATCACAGGCTACGATAAATTGATTTTCTTCATCAACACTAGCCTGCGCATTATAATTGGTTCTGATGCACCCGTTGCGTTCCTTCATATATCTGGCATCATGGTCGGTTATATTAATTTTCCTGTTTTCAATCTTTTTTTCTTCGGTTTTGCTGAGAGTGCCTTTCTTGCCGTTTTTATTCTTTTTTCCAATGAGTTCATTTTTTAATTCATCTTTCTCTTTTTGTAGCTCTTTTATGGCACACTTTATCTTATTTTTTCTGTTCTTCAATTGTTTTAATTCATCTGGAAGCTCGTCGCCACGCTTGTCACCAAATTCCAAATTTTCTTTCTGATCAATCTCTTCAGCTTCTTTCAATATGCAGGCAACTTTTTCTTCTACATCTGACAATAATTTTCCCAATCCTTTTTCATCCTTGCTCAGTTTGCCGGATGCATTTGCTCTAATTTTTGTACCATCTATTGAAAGTTTTATATTCCCAATTGTTACAAGCCCAAGCTTTATCCCTATTAAAAGAATCTCTTGGAACAATTCAGATAATTCAGATAAATTTTCTCTCCTAAATTCACTAATTGTCTTATGGCTGGGATGAAGTCTTCCTGTCAAATACATGAAATCCACTCTCTCCTCACACGCCTTTGATAATTTGCGTGAGCTCCTTATCCCAACAGAATACCCATAAAAAAGGATTGAGAGTAATGTTCTTGGAGAAAATGCTCTTTGGCCTACATTGCTAAATTTGGAAATAATTATATCTATATTCAGGGTTGAAACGATTGACAGTACGAGCTTTGCTAAATGGCCTTCAGGAATATAATCATTGATGGTTTCAGGAAATAATACCATTTGATTTCTTGACTCTCCAGCTTTGAATCTGGGCATATAATTCTCCATAAATAGTTGGGAAATCCATAGCATTTGTTGCAAGAAAAAGCAATTTAAAATATAAATATTTTATATTATTTCAAATAGTTATGATTAAATTTTGTTCCGTAACAGCCTGTCGACATGACTCGTCGCTATTTATACCATTAGTCAACACCCCAAATCACTTATAAGAATTACTTTTAGACTATTTTTACTTTGGACATTATATTTTTTTTAAAAAAAAGGTCAGTTCTGAAATTAAATTTGCACCACATCATTTTTTATTGTACTTTAATTTTTATAATATCTATCTAAACAGCAAAAATATTCTGCTAATTTTATAATTTGGATAAAATCATGTCTGAAAAACTAACCTATGAGGAATTAGAAGAGGCGTTGCAAAAAAGTAAGCAACAACAATCCTTGATATTTGATTCGGTTGGAGACATCCTTTACGATATTGTAGTCGATTCTGATGATTGTTTTCGTTTTCGGTCAGTTAATAATGCTTTTTTAAATGCGACTGGATTAATAAAGGAGCAAATTATTGGTAAGCGAATTGAACAGGTAATACCGGAATCGTCCATTTCTATGATAACCGCAAATTACAAAAAAGCCATTAAGGAAAATCGGATAGTGAGATGGACAGAAACATCTTTATACCCCGCAGGAGAAAAGTTTGGTGAAGTCACTATAGTTCCTGTCCTGAATAAAAATGGAATTTGTACGCATCTTGTTGGTTCAGTACACGACCTCACTAAATGGAAACAGGCAGAAAATGCGCTAAAAGATAATAAGCTTCAATTAGAATCAATTTTAAACAACCTTGATTCATCCATTTATATTGCTGACATGAAATCGTATGAGATACTTTTCATGAACGATCACATGAAAAATCTTTTTGGTGAAGACCTAACGGGTGGTCTCTGTTGGAAAACGATTCATGGCAATCAGGATGGACCCTGTAACTTCTGTACAAATGATAAATTGATAGCTGCTGATGGCAATGCGGCTGAACCTTATATATGGGAATTTTATAATCAAAAGCTTAAAAAATGGTATAGCTTGCACGACATGGCTATTAAATGGTTAGACAGCGATTTTTCACGGATGGAAATTGCAATAGATATTAGTGACACAAAGCACTGTCAGTTGGAACAAAAGAAGAAAAATGAAACACTTAAAAATAATGTAAAAGATAGGACAGCTGATCTAGAAGCTATGAATACTGCTCTAAAAGTATTGCTTAACAAAAGAGACGACGATAAAAAGGAAATGGAAGAAAAAATATTTGCCAACCACAGGCAGCTTATATCCCCACTCATTAATAATCTCAAAAACAGCCTTACACAAAAAGCCCAAAAAGATATGATAGATATATTAGAATCAGAGTTAAAAAATATTATTTCTCCCTTTTCAAGAAAACTGTCAGATCCAATGGTGAACCTCACCCCGACAGAAATTAAAGTTGCCGGTCTGATTAAATTTGGAAAATCAAACAAAGAAATCGCAGAAGCCCAAAACTCAGCTATCCGTACCATCACTTACCATCGAGAAAATATTCGAAAAAAACTCGGTTTGAAAAACAAAAAAATAAATCTACGATCATACCTTCTGACTCTCAAATAATACCAGTTTTAACCCGGTAATAAGCCGGTTGTATTCTGGTTTTTTAATTTGTTGATTTTTAATAAAATATACTGCATCATCAAAGCATTATACATTTCTAAATTATGATAAAGAGAGATCATAGGCACAGATTCCATTCTTATTATTTACGATATATTATGACTTGATACTCGTCGTGGATATGTCAGGATCGCTCTTTCTTCTTGCTTAAATTAAATCCGGTGTTGTTTTACCTGTGTCAGGAGGGAAAACAATTTAAAAGATGAGAGGTAAAGGATGAGTATCAAAAAGAAGTATTTAAAAAACCGTTCGATCTGCAAGGCAACCTTCAGGCTCTCTAAGGAAGAATCAAGGGATGCAAAACGTATTTTTCTTGTTGGTGAATTCAATAAGTGGAATGAAACTGCAACTCCGATGAAGCCACTTAAGAAAGGGGGATTCGTCACAAATCTTAATCTTAAAATAGACAAAGAATATCAATTCAGGTATCTTTTTGACCGGATCGCCTGGAAAAATGATCCCCAAGCCGATAAATATGCCCACTCACCTTATGGAAACTGCGAAAAGTCAGTCGTACGTATTTAACATTTTCATTGACAGAAGAAGAGTATGAGGTAACCGGAAAGTCTTCTTTTCTGTGGTTCGGTTATGGATATCAAACAATTTTTACGATAATTGTTCTCTTTTCAGTACCCTAGGAATTCGTAATATTCTGGACAATTAAAAACAGGAGATGGTCATATGAATGGCAATAGAACAGTTGATCTTTTCATGGACAGGCTTATTGCGCTTGATCGCTTGGGGGCTCAAGCATTTCTGGTGTCAGGGGATAACAACGGCTCTATGCTGGAACTTGCTGAGGATATAATCACTCCGGCTCTGGAGAAGATTGGAAAACGTTGGGAAAATGGGTCTTATTCATTATCTCAGGTTTACATGAGCAGCCGTCTGTGTGAACAGCTTATGGACACATTCCTGCCCGGGGCAAGCCCGGACCGTATTCATCAGCCAGCCATGGCAATCGCACTTCTGGATGACTACCACAGCCTGGGAAAAACGATTGTATACTCTGCACTCAGAGCCAGCGGGTATGAGCTCAAGGATTATGGACGATGCTCTGTTGAAGAGCTTATCACCCGGGTCAGAGAGGATGCCATCAGAATCATACTCATCTCAACCCTGATGCTAAGGTCGGCATTGCTTGTCAAACAGGTGGTAAACGCCTTGAACCCAAGGGATGATGTGAAAATCATTGTCGGTGGGGCACCCTTCCGGTTTGATTCAAAATTATGGGAGGAGGTTGGAGCAGATGCCGTAGGAACAACCGGCATGGAAGCAGTTGGTATCGTTTCAACACTCATGGAGGAACTATCATGACAGAGCAAATGACATCTCTTCAACGTGTCCTGACCACTCTCGGGCATAAAGAGCCGGACAGGGTCCCATTTTTTCTTCTTTTGACCATGCACGGTGCAAGGGAATTAGGCCTTTCCATCAAGACATATTTTTCAAAACCTGAAAACGTAGTGGAAGGCCAGCTCAGGATGAGGGAAAAGTACCGGCATGATTGTCTTCTGCCCTTTTTTTACGGTGCTATAGAGGTGGAAGCATTTGGAGGAGAGGTGATATTTTTTGATGACGGGCCACCAAATTCTGGAGAACCTGTTATCAGAAAACCCGAGGATATCAAATCTATAAAAATACCGGATATTTCTAAAAGTTCCTGTCTTCAAAAAGTTCTTGAAACCACACGTTTGCTAAAAGAAAAAACAGGGGATGATGCTCTCCTTCTGGGTGTAGTCATGTCTCCTTTCTCCTTTCCTGTCATGCAGATGGGATTTTCCGATTATATTGAATTGATGCATGAACAGCCGGATCTGTTCCAGATCCTGATGGATCTCAATTCAGAATTTTGCATAAACTGGGCCAATGCCCAGCTTCAGGCAGGGGCCACAGCCATCTGCTATTTTGATCCGGTTTCCTCCCCCACCATTATTCCCAGGAAAAAATATCTTGCGACTGGATTTAAGATAGCCCAAAAGGTCATTGCCGGAATTGACGGTCCTACAGGCACCCACCTGGCATCGGGTAGCTGTTTGCCGATTGTTGAGGACCTTTCCCTGACCGGGACTGCTATGGTCGGGTGCAGTTCAAAAGAAGACATTTCAATGGTGAAAAAAGCCTGCCAGGGAAAACTTACAGTACTGGGAAACCTTAACGGGGTGGAGATGCGGCGGTGGACTCCGGACCAGGCAGAAGAGATTGTAAAACAGACAATTAACCGTGCTGCACCCGGCGGCGGATTCATACTTTCCGATAACCATGGTGAAATCCCATGGCAGGTAAATGAAGATATCTTAATGACCATCTCGGAGACTGTTCATAAATGGGGGAGATACCCGATAGGGGAATTATAGATGTGCTTAGTTTTCAGGTATGCGAAAATTTGTATCATGATGTGGCAGCAGCAGTTCAGGCACTGAATTTCGATGATGTTCGTGTCGATAAATTTCCGGTGCGGTGCGGGCACCCGCTTCTGGCGTGGGAGGAAGTTACCCGTACACAACAAACAGATCTGCCCACGGTTATTTTTGGCGGTCATTGTGTTTCAAAACTTGCAGCCCATCCCAACTCGAGTAAATCAATCCAACTATTTCATACCCAGCAATGTTTTTATCTTTTTTGTCCGAAAACATTTGTAGACAATCTCCAGCATCAGGGTGCCTACGTTCTGACCCCGGGGTGGCTGGCAAACTGGACCGTCCATATGGACCACTGGGGATTTGACCGGAAGACTGCGATTGAATTTTTCAAAGATTCCATTAAAAAACTTGCTTTGCTGGATACAGGCACGGATGAAACAAGTCTTGATAATTTAAAAGCGCTTGCCGGTTTTTTGAATAAACCATATGAAATGATTCCCATTGGCCTTGAATATCATGAAATGCTGCTGGCAAGACAGAGAGCAAATCATTTATGTCAAGAAGCCCTGGATAAAAAAGAAAAAGCAGAAAAACTGGCTGCAGACCATGCCCTTGTACAAGATGTATTGCGCTTGCTGCCGGAGGCTGTGGAAGAGGGAAAAGTGGCAAATGCAGCCTGTGATCTTTTTACCATTCTCCTGGCACCGGAAAGCACAGCCTATATTCCCGTAACAAATTCGCGGCTTCAATTAGAAAGGATCAACCGAGTTCAACCGGATGATATCCGGATAATAAAAACTTTTTGTTCGGATGAAACAAAAGACTATATACTCTCAGCCGATGATACCAGTTTGTATATAAAGATCCGGGGCAGCAAAGAAATTGTTGGCATTATTTTAATTGAGCACCTGTCATTTCCTGAACACATGACTCATTACCTTAATGTTGTCTTGAATATTTCTGGTATTTTTGGCCTGGCCATTGAACA
>DAOWDR010000016.1 GCA_030638935.1 Desulfobacteraceae bacterium
AAAATAAAATACTTTTAGCCTATTTGGGGCTTGGGCTTGCAGTGCTGTTCTGGGCCATTAACACGGTGATTGCCAAGGGGGTGATTACCCAGATTAAACCCATGGCCTTGTCATTTTTCAGGTGGATAGCTGCACTGGTTTTTATTCTTCCCTTTGCATTCAAAGGACTTAAGAGGGATGCCATTCCCATCCGGGAAAATCTGGGCTTTTTATTTGTTTTATCCGTTTTCAGTGTGGCGGTTTATAATTCGGTTCTTTACCTTGGCGCCCAATTTACAACTGCCACCAATATAGCTCTTGTGGTTGCTGCCATGCCGGCCATGACCCTGGGATTTGCCTGGATGATTAACCGGCAGAGGCCTATGACCCTCCAGACCCTGGGAATCCTGATTTCCCTGGGGGGAGTTGTGGTCATTATCTCTAAGGGGTCTTTGGGCCTTTTTGTAAATTTTCGCTTTAATCCCGGAGACCTTTTGATCCTGGGTTCCATTGCATCCTGGGCCCTTTATTCAGTGCTGCTAAAAAGAAGGTCCATACCCATATCCCCTATTTCTTTTTTAACCATGACCATCCTTTTAGGAACCCTGTGTATCCTGCCGTTTTATGCATGGGAGTATGTAATCTACAAGGGGTTTGAGCTGAATTGGGCAGTCGCCTGGATGTTTGTATACCTAGGTGTATGTCCCTCGATTTTATCCTATATTTGCTGGAACCATGGTGTTAATACCGTTGGGTCCGGGACTGCCTCGGTGTTTATGTATTTGATACCCGTCTTCACTTCAGCCATTGCTTATTTCTTTTTAGGAGAACGTCTTTTCCCCTTTCATCTGGCAGGGGGGCTTCTTATTTTTTGTGGACTGATCCTGTCATCCAGACAGTGATAGGTGAGTTTTCATTTTTTTTATGGAATATCACTTGACTTGGTATAGGGTTTTTGCCTAAAACGAGATTTAGTAAATTAACGATCTTCATTTGTTAAAATCCATGGGTTTTAACAACGTGTGCAGTTGCAACCAAGGTGTGATCCATACCACCTTAGTGGTATTTGAGTAACGCTAAACTGAAAAAGGAGATTTTGCATGGAAAAGAACAACAGACGTGAATTTATCAAAAAAGTGGGTGTTGGAGCAGCAGCAGTCGGAGCCGGAATCGCATCCAGTGCAGTCCCTGCCATGGCAAAAAAAGAAAAGACATACAGGTGGAAAATGGTCACCACCTGGCCACCCCATTTTCCCATGCTGGGAGAAAGTGCGGATAAAATTGCCCAATGGGTGGATGAAATGAGCGGCGGAAGATTGAAGATTCAGGTTTATGGCGGCGGGGAGCTTGTACCGGCCATGGGGACCTTTGATGCCGTCAGCCAGGGAACTGTTGAAATGGGTCATGCGGCTTCCTATTATTGGGCAGGAAAAGTTCCGGCAGCCCAGTTTTTTGCTGCAGTGCCCTTTGGATTCAATGCACAGTCAATTAATGCATGGATCTTATCAGGCGGTGGAATGGAACTATGGGAAGAAGTTTATGCAAAATTCAACATAAAACCATTTCTTGCAGGAAACACCGGTGCTCAAATGGGAGGCTGGTTCAATAAAGAGATCAACTCCATGGAGGATTTTAAAGGCCTTAAGATGAGGATTCCGGGTCTGGCTGGTAAAGTCCTTGCAAAAGCAGGCGGGAGTGCCATTCTCATGGCCGGCGGTGATATCTATACCAACCTTGAAAGAGGGGTCATTGATGCCACGGAATGGGTGGGTCCGTTCCATGATCTGAAATTGGGTTTCTACAAAGCCGCAAAATATTATTATTATCCTGGGTGGCATGAATTTGGAACGGCATTTGAATGCATGATAAATAAGGATGCATGGAATTCATTACCGGATGATCTTAAAGCCATTGTTGAGGCAGCTACTTACAAGAGTAATATTTGGATGTTGTCTGAATTTGAAGCAAAAAATAATGCCGCCTTAAGGGAACTGATTGATGTCCATAAAGTTCAGCTTAAGGAATTCCCGAAGCCAGTTATTAAAACGCTTAGAAAATTATCCCAGGAAGTATTGGAGGAACAGGCTGCTTCCGATCCAGTGTTCAAAAAGGTGTACGACGCCTTCCTTGCATTCCAGAAAGATATTTATGGGTGGAATAAATTATCAGAAGAACCTTACCAGGAGTTGAAAAAACTTTAAAATAGCTGATTAAAACAAAAAGGGGGCCGGGAAATTTTTCCGACCCCCTTTTTGATGAACACGCTATTCTATGACAGAACCCTGGGCAGCCAGGTCACTGACT
>DAOWDR010000319.1 GCA_030638935.1 Desulfobacteraceae bacterium
AGTACAGATGGTCGGATCCACGGGCCTATCTTTTTAATGTGAAGAATGTCAACTCCTTGCTCCGCCACATGTCGGAGTCAACCATGAGAACCGTTGTCGGAGACAGGAGTATCAACGAAGTGATCTCCAGTCGTGAGGAAATTGCATTGGCTGCCAAGGAGATGCTTCAAAAGGAAATGGACAATTCCCAGGCGGGAATCTCAATTGTAACAATAGAGATGAAAAAGACCAATGTTCCGGAACCTGTTCAGGCCTCGTTTAATGAGGTAAATCAGGCCATTCAGGAAAAAGAGCAGACCATATACAAGGCCAGGGAGGAATATAACAAGGCGGTTCCCCTTGCAAGGGGTGAAGGAAAGCGCTTGATTCTGGATGCAGAAGGGTATGCCATCGACCGTGTTAACCGTGCCCAGGGTGATGCAACCAAGTTTAAAGCGGTTTATGATGCCTATGCCCAGGCAAAGGAAGTGACCAAAAAACGGATGTATCTTGAGGCCATGCTGGAAGTCATTCCAAGGCTTGGTTCAAAATATATCATTGATTCTGATCAGAAAAATCTATTGCCGTTGTTAAATATGGGGGGCAATGGATCGCCGCTGATATCCCCGGACAAATTTCTTCAAAAAGGTGAGTAATTATGAATAGTAATAATATAAAAATATTGATTCTGACTATTGTCTCAGCTGCCTTTGTGCTGGTATTCAGTGCGGCGTATAAGGTGGATGAGACCGAACAGGTGGTGATTACCCAGTTTGGTAGAATTGTGGGGGAACCTGTCACGGAACCGGGCTTGAAATTCAAGATGCCCTTTATCCAGACAGCCAATTATTTTCCTAAAAACCTCTTGGAATGGGACGGCGATCCCGGCCAGGTGCCCACAAAGGATAAAACCTATATATGGGTGGATACCTTTGCCCGGTGGAAGATTTCCGATCCCATCCTCTACTTTCAGACGGTAAAAGATGAATTTTCCGCTTTGAAGCGTCTGGACGATATTATTGATCCTGCCATGAGAAACCTGATCACCTCTTATCCCCTGGTTGAAACGGTTCGGAATACGGACCGGGCCATGGATACTTTTGATGTTGTCAATGATGATGAAAATAAGAACAGGCAGGTCCGGTACACGGTTGATCTTGGGCGTGATGAAATCACCCGTCGGATTGTGTCCCAGTCCCGTCCGAAGCTGAGCGAGTTTGGTATAGAGCTTGTGGATATGAAAATAAAAAGGGTCAATTATATCGACAGTGTCCGGCGTTCAGTCTATGACCGGATGATTGCCGAAAGAAACCAGATTGCTGAAAAATTTCGCGCAGAAGGAAAGGGAGAAGCCAGTAATATAAGGGGTGAAAAGGAAAAAGAACTCCAGAAAATAAAATCAGAGGCATATCGAACTGCCCAGGAAACCAAGGGCCACGCCGATGCCAAAGCCACCCAGATATATGCAGATGCCTATGGTGTGGATCCGGATTTTTATGCTTTTCAGAAAACAATGGAAGTGTACAAAAAGAGTCTTTCCAAGGACAGTTCGCTGATTCTTTCAACGGATTCGGATTTGATGAAGTATATGAAAGGGCTTGGAAACTAGGCCGGAAGTTTGTCGTTATGGCCCGGCTGGCAATTATGCCATTGGTGGGGATTTAAATGGGTTTGAGTATTGAGTTGATAGATTGCAACTCAATACTCCTCCCAAAATTGTACATGGTCTTTCGACTATTTTTTCTTTCTCTGGTGTCTGGTTTTAGCAAGGAGTTTTCTGTGTTTATGCTTGCGCATTTTTTTCCTTCTCTTTTTAATAACACTACCCAAAAAAATCACCCCCTTTAAGATTATTTTATAATATTGTTCAGATTAGCTGAACAGGTACTATCTCATATTATTTTCGAAAATGTCCAATTCTTTATTTGGCAGGTTAAACCCATGCAGGAATATAGATATTTTAATGCACAAGCCCTGGAAAGGGTGGACCACGCTGTTCTGATGGCGGAAGAGTTGGTGAATGATTTTTTTAAACTATCTGCAGGTCATTGGTTGAAAAATAGATATGATATTAAAACAGCCAGGGACCTGGCTTTCCATGAGCGAGTTTGCGGTCCCTTTGCCCAGGTTATAAAATATGAAGGCCGACAAAAAGATGTCCCCTTGGGGTCCTCCTCTGTTAGTTTGTATAAGGTGTGCCTCCAGGATCCAGCCATTCTTTCAGTGGTGGAAAAGAATAAGGCCCTATTGCTGGATCCCTTCCTCTTATATATTCTCACCCATGAACTGGTACATGTGGCCAGGTTTTTAAGGTTTGAGCATAGATATGAAAATGTTGGAGAAGCAGACCTTACCATGGCAGAAGAAAGAAAAGTCCATCATTTGACCCATACAATCTTACATGGGCTGTCCGTTCCAGGGCTTTCGGAAGTATTAATTTTTTATGGAAAATGGCGTGAGGGTACGGGGGCTGAGAAGCAAGGTAAAAATTTTGGATGATCAGTCTTGACAAGGGTGAAAGACTAATTATTTTATTTTTGATTTTTCAAATGGCAACAAAGAATGGAGAAGAGTAAAAAATGCCGGTTTATGAGTATCAATGTACAAGCTGCGGACAAGTCGAGGAAGCATTTCAGAAAATTTCAGAACCACCTCTTACGAGTTGTTCTAAATGTGAGGGGCACCTGAAAAAGATCATTTCCCAGAGTACCTTTCATCTAAAAGGATCCGGGTGGTATGTCACTGACT
>DAOWDR010000093.1 GCA_030638935.1 Desulfobacteraceae bacterium
ACTAATAATTGTCCTTTAAACATATTGGAAAACTTAATCAGTCCGTCCAGGGTTTCCTTAAAATCCAACTTATCATGGGGCCGGTTAATCCACCCAAAGGAATCCTGGTCCCAGGCACTAAAAGAAACCTTTACTATATCTGCCAGGGCAGCCGCCCGTCGAACCCCTGAATCAAAAAACAATCCGCCGTTGGAAAGCAGTACACTGGGGATATCAATGGATTTCAAACCATCCAGCACATCACCAAACCGAGAATGAAGCGTGGGTTCACCAGAGCCGGACAATGTCATATAATCGGCAACCCCGTCTGTTTTGATCCAGGCCTGGATTTCATCTAAGACCTCATCCACCGGCACCCAATCCTTTTGTTCAAGGGTTTTATCAGGTGTTCTGCCAAGCTGACAGAATACACAATCATAGCAACAGGTTTTCATCGGCACCAGGTCAATTCCAAGGGATCGTCCAAATCGCCTGGAAGGAACAGGTCCGAACAAATACTTATACGGTCTCATTCTATTTTTCCTCCTTAAAACAAATGCAGGGCGTCCTGTACTTTCCATTTCATGGAGAAAACATTTGTCTATTCCTTTTCCGGAATATCCAAATCAAACAATTGCCGGGTTACATTCAAATACAAGGAATCATCCCTGTGATCCCCGGTGTTTCGTAAAAACTGGATGGGATCATGGATGGTACGGGTGGCAATGGCCTGGGTCATGCGCCGGACAGCTTTGATGTCCTCTTTGGACAAATTGCCTAAGGAGGAGATGGTTTTGTTGAATTCCATTTCCACGATGGTGGTCATCTTGTCATTAATGGCCTTGATAGTGGGTACAATGGAAAGGCTGTCCACCCATTTTCTGAAGGTTAACACCGCTTCCTCCACAAACCGCTCGGCCTTGATGGTCTCCTGTCCCCGCTGCTTAATATTGGTTTCAACAATACCCTTTAAATCATCAATATCATAGACATAGGCATTGGATACCTTGTTGATTTTCGGATCAATATCCCTTGGCACGGCAATATCAATAAAAAAAATGGTGTTATGGTTCCTTTTTTTCATGGCTCTTTTTACCTGGGCCTGGGTAAGAACATACTCCGTGGCCCCGGTTGAACTGATAATAATGTCCACATCTTTGAGAACGGCTTCCCTTTCTTCAAACTGGACGGCCTGGCCCTTGAATTTTTGGGCAAGGGCAAGGGCATTTTTAAAAGTTCGGTTGGCCACAATGATCTCTTTGACATTGTGTGATATCAAATGCTCCACTGCAAGTTCCGCCATTTCTCCCGCCCCGAGCAGCATCACGCTTTTGCTGGAAAGATCGCTAAAAATCTTATTGGCAAGCTCTATGGCTGCATAGGAGATGGAAACCGCATTATCCCCGATACCGGTCTCCTTTCTGACGCGTTTGGCAACGCTGAAGGATTTATGCATCATCCGGTTGAGCAGGACCCCTGAGGCCCCTTCTTCCACTGCAATCTTATAGGCATTCTTGATCTGGCCCAAAATCTGGGGTTCACCCACCATCATGGAATCCAGGCTGGCAGAGACCTGGAACATATGCCGGATGGCCTCGTCTCCTTTGTGGATGTACAAGGCAGGCCGGAACTCGGATACAGCTATCTTTTTATGCTGGGAAATAAACTGGATAATGGTCTCAACCTGGTCGCCTTCTTCCGGTATGTACAGAATTTCCATGCGGTTACAGGTTGAAAAAACAAGCCCTTCCTTGATTTGTGCAGCATCTTTTAGATACCTGAGAGCCCCAAGGGTCTCCTCGTCTGTAAAGGACAATTTTTCCCGAAGTTCCACCGGGGCTGTTTTATGATTTGCACCTATTAAAAAAATATTTGACATGTTTATTTCGCTATTTGGTAAATTCCTGGTGATGCCCGCCCAGAAAAATATTGACTCCCAGAAAGGTAAAAATAATGATCACAAATCCAACAATTGTCATGATGGCAGATTTCCGGCCCCGCCACCCGGAATGAAAACGGAAATGCAGCAGAGCCGCATAAACCAGCCAGGTGCCAATGGAAAACACCTCTTTAAAATCCCAGCTCCAGAACCGCCCCCATATGGATTTTGCATAGATAAATCCGGTAATCAGCCCAAAGGTCAACAAAGTAAACCCGGTGGTAATACAGGTGTAACTGACATTGTCCAAAAAATCCAGGGAGGGCAGGCGCTTAAAGAAAAACCCAGGGGTTTTGGCTTTAATTCCTTTTTCCTGGAGCAGATAAAGAATTCCTGCACCGCAGGCAAGCCCCAGAGCTGCATCTCCGCTAAAAACCAGAACAATGTGTGCAACAAACCAGAATCCCCTCAGAATCTCATTGGAAGCAACCGGGGTGTCCGGGAGCAGCATCACTGCAAGCATAAGGGTGGATAAGAGGGTGGAAGCAAAAACGCCCAGAATTTTAAGATTAAATTTATACTGGAAATATAAAAACATGCAGCCAAATGAAAGTGCTGCCAGGGAAAGGCTTTGCACCATATTTTGGACCGGCAGCTCCTTGGCAGCTATTCCCGTTGCAACAATGCTGAAAAGATGAACCCCCACGGCTACCGACACAAGGAAAAAAGAGATTTTCTGAATTCTGTCTTTTTGGTCAAACAGAAAGAACAGATACCCTGCCATACTGAAAAAATACAATAGGGTGGATATTTGCAACAGGATACTACTGACACTACCTATATTACTGAAACTGGCTAATTCCATTTATTGCTCCTGTGGTACAAGGCTTTGATAATCAATCCCGGGCCCGAGCAGTTCAAGGAGAACCGAGTCTATCCGGGTTTCATCTTTTTCAGCGATCAGGCCAGGTAAATTTTTTTCAACCAAGGCGTTGAATATCTTTTTATGGGAGCTGGGGTCATGGCCCTCTTCCAGCAATTTTTTCCGAATATTGCCCATGAGCACAAGAAAGGGCCCATATTCCGGACCAAACATCTGACCAAGGTCTTTTCGGATTTTTCTTGCCAGGGCCGGGCTGGCCCCTGAGGTGGAAACGGCACACACAAGATCCCCCCTTTCAACAACAGAAGGAAGGATAAAATCCGACCTGTCCGGAGCATCGGCAATATTACACAAAATATCTCGAAGCTTTGCCTCTTCCTTGATCCGTGAGTTCAGAACCTTATTGTCCGTGGCAGCAAAAACCAAGAAAGCATTGTCCAGGTCCGATGTTTCATAGGATTTGCATTCCAGGCGGATGCCGGCTTTTTCCCCGGTTTCAAGCTTTTGGGAAAACACTTTGCTGATCACCCGAACCCTGGCCCCTGCCCTGCACAGGCCAATGGCTTTCCGGGTGCCGACCTCTCCCCCGCCCACCACCAGGCAGTCACGGTCCCTTACATCCAGAAAAATGGGGTAATACTTCATCTTTGCCTAACCCTTGTTCACTTACCTTGTTTAAATAAAGGGTTTAGTATATATTGTCGGCTATAATTTTTCAATATCTATTCACCAGATGCTTTGAGGATACCTATCATGATAATTGATTCCCATACCCATCTTTTTCCGGGACCGGTAAAAAACGACCGGTCCCTGTTTTTTGACAAGGAACCTGAGTTCAAACTGCTCTATGACTCACCCAGGGCAAAAATTTCCACCACCTCAGAATTAGTGGACACCATGGATATCCATGGGGTGGACATCTCCGTGGTCAGTGGATTTCCCTGGAGAAATCCAAATTATGCCAAAAAAAATAATGATTATATCCTTGAAGCTGTCCAGGCCTATCCAGACAGAATAAGGGGACTTGCCTGTTTTGATCTTGCCTGGGAAGGTGCGGCTGATGAAGCAATCCGCTGCATTGATTCAGGACTTTGTGGTGTGGGGGAACTGGCCTTTTATCTTTCCGGCATTGATGAAACAGCCATCAGTCTTCTTGAACCGGTAATGGCGGCCCTGGAATCCCGGGGGAACCTGCCCTGCATGATCCACACGAATGAACCCGTGGGCCATACCTATCCCGGCAAAACCCCGGTAACCCTGGAGCAAATTGATAATTTGACCCGCACATTTCCAAATAACAGGATCATCCTGGCCCATTGGGGGGGAGGAATTTTTTTCTACCATGTCATGAAAAAGCAGGTAAAAGAAAACCTGAAAAACATCTGGTATGATACAGCAGCATCAATTTTTCTCTATGACCCTGAAATCTACGACATGGCGGTAAAAGCCGGTGTAATTGACAAGGTGTTGTTTGGCACGGATTTTCCCCTGCTAACACCGGACAGGTATTACGCCGATATGGACAAATCAGCCATGACAGCGGCCCAGAAAAGAATGGTGTTGGGAGAGAATGCCTTTCCACTTTTTGGATAAGTGGGGGCCTGGTATTGTAAAAATTCTTTGCAATTAAGACTCTTTAAAACGATATCCAACTCCCCTGACGGTTTCAACCCGGGAGGAATAATGTTTTAATTTTTTACGCAGCCCCACAATGATCACATCAACACTTCTTTCTGTTACCGCATAATTTTCACCGTGGACGGCATCCACAATCTGCCCCCGGGTGAATACCCATCCCTTTTTATCTGCAAGAAAAGAGAGCAGATCAAACTCCGACAGGGTCAGATCAATGATCTGACCCTTGATGGTTACGGTATGCCTGGCCCGGTCAATAATCATATCCCCTTCCTGTTTGATCCGGGGAGGATCGCCAGGGCTTGTTTTCTGCCGTCTTCTTAAAATGGCACGGATTCTTGCGGTAAGTTCCCTGGGGCTAAAGGGTTTGGATATATAGTCATTGGCCCCAAGTTCAAGGCCTGCCACAATATCTGATTCTTCCCCCTTGGCTGTGACCATGACAATGGGAATATCCATTGTGTCATCATTTTTTTTCAGATACCTGGTCACTTCAAGCCCGTCAATACCGGGCAGCATGAGGTCCAGAACCACAAGATCCGGCCGGGAATGTTTGGCAATCTTAATGGCCTCTTCTCCTGTCATGGCGGATAGAATGCCATATCCTTCATTTTTGAGATTATATTTAATCAGTTCAATAATATCTTCTTCATCATCTACAATGAGTATGGTTTCCTTGGACATTTTTTATCCTGTTTTATATGGTTCTAAAAGGTTTTATCTTTATTTTAATAGAAGAATGTTAGAATTGTATTAAAGCTAAATTAAATATTATGGAAAGATTTTTTTTTCCAGACAAAGAATATTGCCCTTTGGATTATAGGAATATCGGGTAAAATAGGTTTCCATAATGTAAATCCCTCTGCCATGGTCCTCTTTCCCGGGAAGCTCAGACGCCTGCTGTGTTTTCCAGTCAAACCCCTCACCCTGGTCTGCTATCTCAAGAAGAATGAATTTTTTATCATCAATTTTCAGTTGAAAGTCCACTATTTTATCCGGATCATTTTTATTCCCGTGGCGAACCGCATTTGTCAGCCCTTCCCGCAGGACCAGATTAACGGCAAACAAGTGTGGGGCAAGCCCCTCCTGTTCTGACTCCAAAAACCGGGTAACGGCCTTACACGCCTCATCAATGTATTCCAAAAAAGAAGAGAATCGGATATGAAGTTTATCTTTGGACCCTGTCACCTCAAATATGCCGGTTTCTTTTTCCATGGACTACACCTCAATGCAGAGAAGAACAACGTCATCCTCTGGAAAGGAATCATTACCGAACAATTGGCTGATTATTTCCATGGGAGCCTTGTCATAGGAAACACCGCCTAAGCTTGAAAAAACCGGCAACAGACTGCCCGCCCCGGTGGCCCAGGTGATTTTGTTTTCTGCTGATTCCACAAGTCCGTCCGAATAGATAAAAAACTTATCCCCTTTGGAAACATTGATGTGCTTTATGCCGAAGGAGGCATCGGGAAAAATGCCTAAAACATCCCCATCCAATTTAATAAGAAACGCATCTCCTTTGGCAGGCAGACAGACCACCGGCGGATGTCCGGCATTGACAATGGTCAGTTTCATGGTGGTCCTGTTGATGTGCATATAGCAAGCGGTTAAATATTTGCCCTGGGGCAGGATCTCCAAAAGCACATCATTGATCATCTTCATGCTTTCAGCAGGTGAATACACAGGGGTACAGTTCTGGGCCAGCAGGGCCTTGACCGATGCTGTCATATAACTGGTTTCAATATCGTGACCCGAAGAGTCTGCCACAAAATAACCGGTTATATTGTCTGAAATATTTAAGATATCGTAGAAATCTCCCCCTGCCTCCTGCAAGGCCTTGTAATAAACTCCAAACTTGGCATTGGGATATTCTTCAGGCAAAGGCAACATGGCCACCTGTGCCTTGGTCACCTGCCGAAGCTTGGCTGCCTGGTCCTGGATTAAAGAATTGGTGGCAATGGAAAGTTTCAGGTGTATCCTAACCCGGGCCAGCACCTCCAGGGGATGAAAGGGTTTTGTAATATAATCAACCGCTCCAAGTTCAAACCCTTTTAATTTGGCATCCACCTCACTGACACCGGTCAGAAAAAGAACAGGTATGGCGTTGGTGGCGGCATCTTCCTTGAGTTTTTTAATCACGTCAAACCCGTTTTCCCCGGGCATTTCAATATCGAGCAATATCAGATCAGGACGTTTCTTTAGGGCAATGGATCTGGCATCAGGCCCGTTGTCCGCACAAAATATATGGTACCCTTCCTTGGACAAAGATTTTTCAATGAGCTTTAAGTTCAGCAGATTGTCATCCACGGCCAAAACTGTGTAAGGATGTGTATTTTCCATTTTAAATGCCTCGGTAAATTAAATCTCAGTTGGTTCCAAGCCCCGTACCTGGGTTTCAAGGTCAAGGATATAGGCATCAAATTTTTCAAGGCTGCCTGCCTTTGCCTG
>DAOWDR010000735.1 GCA_030638935.1 Desulfobacteraceae bacterium
ACCGCCGAATTGTCTGGCAGTGGATGTATCGGCCTGGCTAAAACGGTTAAAAATATCCTTTTGTTTGGCTGGTGTAATACCAATACCTGTATCTGACACGGTAAAATTAAGTTCTATTAGATTTTCAGGCATATTTACAAAGGAAACCCAAACGGTTACCCTGCCTTTTTTGGTAAACTTAATACCATTACCAATGAGATTCACAAGGATCTGGCTTAACCGTAATTCATCTCCTCTGACAAAGGCCGGCAGATCAGGGCTGTCATTTAATATCTCAAATTCCAGCCCCTTTTTTTTTGCATCAAAGGCCAGCATGGATCTTAGATTATCCAGCATGGCAAGAAGACTGAAATCCTTGCTTTCCATTACCAGTTGTCCGGCTTCAATTTTTGAAAAATCAAGGATATCATTGAGCAGTCCCAAAAGCCCGTTTGCTGAAATCTGAACGTTATTAAGAAGTTTTTTCTGCTCAGTGTTCAAGGATGTTTCCAGGGCAAGACGGGTCATCCCGATAATACCATTCATGGGGGTTCGGATCTCATGACTCATATTGGCAAGAAAGACGGATTTTGCAAGGCTTGCCTCTTCAGCTTTTTGTTTGGCCCTGACAATTTGGGTAATATCACTGGCAATACCCAAAAAACCTTCGGGCTCATTTTTTTCATCAATTAATAATGTTGTTGACATGGTTGTGGGAAAGACAGAACCATCCCTGTGCATATGACCGATTTCACTGCGGTGAAATCCTTTTTGGATAACTTTTTCAATGCCGGGCATCACCTCGTTTGTCATTTGTTCCCGGTTATGAAAAATGCTATGATTCAAGCCAGTTATCTTTCCTGGTTCATATCCGTGCATTAGGGCCCAGGAGCTGTTTGCATGGGTTATTTTACCTTCCAGGTCTGAAACGGCAATACCGTCATGGGCCTGATTTATGATCAGATCAAAACGGAGCAACTCTTTTTGCTGAAGGGCCTGTCTGTTTTTATAATTTAAAAACATGGTATTAATAGACCGGGAAAACAGATAAGCAAGACAAATTGCTCCCACCACAAAAGCAAGACATACACTTACAATGAGTGTAAGTTTTTTCTTGATTTCCAAAAGGGCCTGGGCTTTTTTCTTTGACAGGATATTCCCAAGATCATCCAGATAAATTCCCTTGCCGATAATCCAGTTCCATTGGGGGAATAATTTCCAATAGGTTATTTTGGGACTGGGTTTGTCTGAACCAGGTTTTTTGAACCAATACTGAACAAAGGCTTCGCCGTCGGCCTTGAGCCCGGGCAGCATTTCCTTAACAAACTCTTTACCCTTTGCACCTTGATATGAATCCGGTATTTTTTTTCCTACCAGTTCCGGAAGGTTCGGGTTCAACAACATGGTACCGAACTCTTTTCCCCCATTAATATCGTGGAGTTTTAAAATAAAAATATATTCTGTTTCCTGGGTAACTTCTTTGCTTATGCCCGATTCCCTTATAATTTCATCTGCAATTTCCTCTTCAACAGCCTTGAACTCGTCACTGATTCCCAAAATCCATTTAAGGGGAGCAAATTGTTTAACATAGGAAAGTTTTAAAGACTCATTAGTATCATCTTTATAAAACCCCTCCCCCTGATCCATGGCAATTATTTTCAATTCATCAAATAAACTTATGGTCTCAGCCGCTAGGACATCATGGTAATCATGCCCCTCATGATATTCTGCCGTACCATCAAGTCTGATTATCCCGTCAAGGCCAAAAATAAAGTAGTATCCTCTGTTATTGTGGAATTTTACAGGGCGCAGGGCCTCAATAATAATGGACTTAATTTGCTGTTGGCTCCTTTTGCCCTTGTTAACCTGATAAAGATGACTGGCAACGGCATGGGCTTCATTCACCCGATCCTTAAGGCTTGACCTTATTTTTTTTCCAGCAAATGAGCTTCTTACCCGAAATCGGTCCAGTGTATTGTCCACTGCTGCTTTTATTCTTTCCTTTTGGAGAAGGGTATACTCTGTTTCAATTTTTTTTAGTTCATTGGACAGATTGCGATATTCAAAGATTGTGACTGTGCCGATAAAGGAGATTGAAAGCAAAAGTACGATGATCACCGAACTTGCAAAATTGGCCCTGGTAATATTTTCTTCTTTTATAAATTTCACTTATCAGCCTTTTTCCATCAGATCTGACAAATTTTCATTTAATTGAAATAAAAGGTGGTTAAAATTGGTTTCCATGTTCTCTTTGGCATTGATTTCAATTTCTTTTGCTTTATTGGCAAAATTATCCAGGCCTAAATTTAAAAGGCTGCCTTTAATGGAATGGGCTGCCGTTCCAAGGCTTTTATAATCCTTATTCTTTAACGCAGTTTTTGCCGTGGAAATATTATCTGCCAGGGTTTTAGCTGCGATTGCCAGCATATGATCAATCTGATCATCTTCCAGCTTGTAGATTGTGCGCAAATGATCTTCTACCCTGTGCTTAATATCCGTATCCATCTCCACCTTTTCACCCTTTAACAATCTATCATCAAAACATTCTTTTCCTGGTGTTATCATTGAACTGCCTGCGAAGCCGGCCAGGGTTTTTTTGATTTCTTCAAAATGAAATGGTTTTGTGATATATTCGTCCATACCTGCTTCCAGGCATTTTTTCCGATCACCGCCCATTGCATTGGCGGTCATTGCCACCATGGGCAGATAAGCTCCTTTAAGATTATTGTTCAAATCCAAAATCAGTTTTTCTGAAAGGCCTTCATTGACAGAGTCACCCTTTTCAACAGCCCTGACTATTCTGCAGGCAGTAAGCCCGTCCATCACCGGCATCTGGATATCCATGA
>DAOWDR010000317.1 GCA_030638935.1 Desulfobacteraceae bacterium
AGCATTTATACGGGAACAGGCCAATCATGAATATTTGCCAATGTATTAATCGTAAACCTATGATTAGATCGCAAAACATTATTAAAGTTGGTCATCTAAGGAGGTTTGTCCAAAGCTGAATTGAGCTTTTATGGCATTACCATTGGAGGCAAATCCAATGGTACCTGTAAGGGACTGATCAGGCTTGAATGATTTCATGGTTTCAGCAACCACTACAGCCTCCAGGCTTTGGGCTTTTTTGACCGCATTTGCCAGGACCATCAATGTATCATATCCAGAAACAGCCGTGATGTCGGAAAAAGTACCAAATCTTTCTAAATAGGATTTACAAAATTGATAGTATCCGGATGCTTCTGTGTTGATCTGTAATGGCCAGTAGACATTTGTCAGCAGCTTTTTGTTTGTAGTAAGGATATTATTTTCCGGTTCCTGCCCCAGAACAATGGGCTGATTGAATCCTGAAGCGCGATAACCACGGATGATGTTCAGGCTATCCTGTGTTCCGGCTACTATTACAAGGCTGTCTATTTGAATGCTTTCTGATTGAGTATTCTTGATCAGTGTTTCAAGATATTCCGGTCCCTGGTCAGGATGAACACCTGAAAGTCGAGGTATTTTTATATTACCTGACATGAGTATGGATTCAAAATAATGGGCTTGTCTGGTATTAATATTTGATGCATCATAGGTAATACCGATTTTTGACCAGTGGTTTTTCTTTGCCAGTGCCAATAATTTTTCAGCAATCATTTCAATACGAGTACTGTTGCTGAAAATAAATTGAAAGTTTTTCTGGGACTGGGTCAGGTTTGCTGACAAGGGAGAGATCATCAATATGCCGTAGAATTCGTAATTCTGGACAACTGCCTGGGTAAGTCGGGCATCTGAATGGCCAATGACAAACAGTGTTCCGGCCTGGTCGCATATCTGCTGAGTTGTTTCAAATGCACCTTCAAGAGATCCTTTATCATCCACGGGGATAAGTTTTATTGACCGTCCCAGAAGCCCTCCTGTTTTATTTATTTCTTCTACAGCAAGATTGATACCATTGAGCAGGGAAGGGTAGGTAGCCCAATCTCCTGCCGCAGCAATACCAACTATGTTTCCTTTTTGTGCATATAACTGGCGACTGTGGGCCGCCCCCCGGAACTGGTCATATTCATTTTTGCTCATGATGAGGATATCAGCCAGCCACCAGACACTTGTCGTGCACACGGTTAAAAGTAAAAACCAGAATATTGTTTTTTTCATTCTTATACCCTATTCATATTGTATTCATATCACATTCATATGTATTCATAATGTTAAATGCTTTGGCGAGAGGCGAGTTTTGAAAAATAGCCTTTAGCCACCATCAATTCTGAATATGTTCCCTGTTCAATTATCTGACCCTGTTGCATCACATAAATTCGATCTGCCTTTTCAATTGTGCTCAGGCGGTGGGCAATTACAAATCGTGATGCCTGCATTTGTTTGAGGCTGTCCATGACCCCTGCCTGGGATGCATTATCAAGGTTTGAAGTGGCCTCGTCCAGAAAAAGAATTTTAGGATTTCTGAACAGTGCCCGTGCCAGCATAATTCTTTGTTTCTGACCACCGGAAAAGGTTACGCCGCCATGGGGAACAACGGTTTTTAATTGCATGGGCATGGCTCGAATTTCTTCCTCTACCCGGGCAAGGCGTGCAGCTTTCCATACATCTTCTTCAGTTGCAGTCTCATCAGATCCTGCAATATTGAAAAACATATCTCCCTGGACAAGATCACCATTTTGAATCACCACTCCAAGCTGCTGTCTCACCTTTATGGGATTGAGCCTGGACAAATCTTTCCCATCATAGAGAACCGAGCCGGAAAGAGGTTTGTAAAAACCCAGCATCATTTTCAACAAAGAAGATTTACCGCAGCCTGATTCTCCCACAACAGCGACAAATTCTCCGGGATTGATTGTAATGGAAACTGAGTTTAGTGCCATTGATGTTGTATTTGGGTATGCATATGAAACTTGGTTGACTGTGACCCCTCCCAATAATTGACCTGGGTCTTTTAGGCTTCCTAATGTTTCAGGTTTGGCATCTAAAATGGGTTTCGCCCTTTGATAGGACGGCTTTATGAAAATCAGAGTCAGGGCAGTGGAACAAAGCGCAGCCACAGCACCGGTCAATTGACCCATGGCAACATTAAAGCATAAAAAATCCCCTAAGGATATTTTGTCCATAAGACCGGTAAAACTAAATATTGAAAAGGCTGCCATACTGGAAATCAGGGGAAGGAGACCGCTAAATACTGAGATCATGCCGATTCCCATTCCAATACCCAGAGAAATTTTACGAAGTGCGGTAAAATTTTCCATCCATTGCCCAAAAATATTGGCCTCGGCACCACTGGTTCTCAGTTTGGTAATACCGGTCACAATCTGTAACTCTAAACCTGCCAGTTTCCCAATAACATTTTGCATTTTAAGCATTACCTTCATCTGGGATCTGGCAATGGTCCAGATAAAAATAAAGGTTACCGCAAGGAGGGTCACAACACCCGGTGCCAGCTGCCAGGAGTAAAAGAACATCAGTA
>DAOWDR010000348.1 GCA_030638935.1 Desulfobacteraceae bacterium
AAGCTTGGCTTTTAAAAAAACAGGAGCCTTTATCCTGGTGGACGACGGCAGGGCAGCCCGGTTTTGCCATGCCCGGCAAATTCCTTTTATAAACGCCCTTCTGGTTCCCAAAATTTTCTGGTATTCCGGCCTAATGGATAAAAAAGAATTCTTGGAAAAAACAGATTGTTTATGTGAGCTTGGCAGGTATTCCAAAACGATAATGGAAATGGCCCGAACATTTTCCCAAGAGGATTTAAACTATTTTATCAGGGATAAATTTCCAGGGGGGCTAATCATTTGAAAGACCAAGCTTTATGGATAAAAAAGGCCAGGGCGTTTGTGACCCGATCCCACCGCCATTTATGGGGGAAAAACAATGAAGATCCCCTGGTGTTTTTGTTCCAACAGGATCTGACCAACCAGTTTGCCAAGGATATGCACCTGGGCTGGAACAAACATGGCCAGGAAAGAAGTTTGGAAAAATGGGGCCTTGAAAACCTGAAAATTGATAATAAAAAAATGGAAACACAGGGGAATGACCGGCATGCAGGCTCTTTTATGCTCCCCCCGGGCATTGTCTTTCCCTATATTGTGGAAAAAGAATTATTATCCCTGTGGATCCACCCATTCGACCCGGCAGGAATCCCCTACCTGGTTCCGGGAAGCCCAAAAAAACCCATCCTGCTGGGCAATCCAAAAAACCCCATAAAATCGGTTGAGGGGCTGTTTCAAGGCCTGCGCCTGTTCCAGAAACAAAAAGAGACCCTCTGTATAGAAATCCTAATCTGACAAAAAGAGACCTATTGAATCGGAAAGGGCAGGGCTTTTTTTCTCTTTCTTATGTTCACCACCAGAATCCCTGCCAAAATAAACCCGATGGATGCCAAAAGATAAGGGGTTACTGGTTCTTTCAATATCATCACCCCTAAAAAGACCCCGGAAAGGGGGATGATAAAGATAAAGGAGTGCAGGGCTGTGGCGCCGAATCTTTGCAGCATGGTATTCCAGGCAACAAATCCAAAGGCGGTGGTTACAAGGGACTGGAACAGCAATGCCTTTACAACCGTTGGCGTGACGGAAATGACCATGGGATCATCCCAGATCATGCCCATAAGAAAAAGGAAGGGAATGCCGAATATCATGGGGTACAGGGTAATTTGAACCACATGGAACCCTGCTATGATCCGTTTGACAAAGACTGCGGATATTCCCCAGGAAAGCACTGCACAAAGGACAATCATATCCCCTTTTTGCAAATCTGAACTCAGGTCTGTTTTATCAAAAAAAAGCAGAAGTACACCGAGAAAACCCAGAAAGATTCCCAGGCTCTTCTTTAGGGTAATCCTGTCCCCGGGTATAAAAAAATGGGCCAGGATCAGGACCACAAAGGGAAGCACATTGGATATCAGGGCGCCGTGGGATGCGGTGGTTTTTGTAAGCCCCAGATGAAAACAGGAGAGCTGAAAGGTAAACAGAACAGATTGAATCAGGATCGGAAACCGTTGTGTCGGGTCCAGGGCCAGGGGAATTTTTTTGTACCAGGCCCAGAGTAAAAGGGCAATAGCGGCCATACTAAAACGGATGCCGGCCGAGGTAAAAGGACCCAGTCCGGTAAATCCCAATTTTATGGCAACGGCATTCCCCCCAAAAAGAAGGCATAAAAAAATGGTGAACACCGAGGCCCTAAGGGTCATGTCTCTATTTTTCACCCCAGACTCCAATTAAAGATATCAATTCGATTATGTTTTGGCGGTCTATCCGACAGAACCCGCCAAGGATACAGAAAACCCCTGGGAAGGTAAACCTAAATTTTGATGAAACAGACGACGAATTTTGACAAATTCAGAAATTTTTTGTAATACTTTGTTCCTATCACAATATTTAAGGATACTTAAATGAATTTTAGAAGTTTTTTAATTTTATTGGCCGCTTTTATGGCTATACAACCTGGCAATACCCATGCTGCTTCAGCCAAAAAGCCCATAAGCGTTTATGTAAGCATTTTGCCCCAAAAATATTTTGTTGAGAGAATTGCCGGGGAATATGCCAGGGTTCAGGTTCTGGTTAAACCGGGGAAAAGCCCTGCCACCTATTCGCCCTCACCGGATCAGATCAAAAAACTGACAACATCTGATATTTATTTTAGAATAGGGGTTCAATTTGAAAATGGGCTTCTCCATAAAATTAAGGATATTTCAGATACCATCAAAATTGTTGATACCCGGAAGGGCATTGTGCTCCGTGAAATGAACTCCCATGATCATGATGACCCTGACCATGAAAGCCCTGATTATAGCCACACAGGAAAAGATCCCCATATCTGGATGAGCCCTTTGCTGGTAAAAAAACAGGCCAAAACCATGGCCACGGCATTGATCAAATTTGACCCAAAGAACAAAATAATTTATGAACAAAACCTAAATAAATTTATCAATGATCTTAATGACCTTCACAAACTGCTTGGAACAACCCTTAACCAATTAAAGGGGAAAAATATTTTTGTTTTCCACCCGGTTTTCGGATACTTTACAGACACCTATGGTATGAACCAGGTGGCAATTGAAACCATGGGAAAGTCCCCCAAGGGAAAAGAGCTGTCCGCCATTATCAAAAAAGCAAAATTGGAAAAAAGACGGGTGCTTTTTGTTCAACCCCAGTTTGACGGACATGCAGCTCAAAAAATTGCCGGGGCCATTAAAGGAACAGTGGTATCTATTGATCCTTTGGCCTTTGATTATCTGTCCAACATGGAAAATATTGCCCATGCCATTGGTTCGAATTTGGCCCACTAAAATAAGGATGATCTATGAAGACTGACCCTGTCATCACCTTTGAAAACATCTCATTTTCCTATCATAAAAGAAAGATACTTGAAGATGTGAACCTTCTTGTAAAAGAAGGAGAGTTTGCCAGCATTGTGGGGCCCAACGGCGGCGGGAAGACCACCCTTCTCAAACTGATGCTTGGGTTAATCAAACCGGATACAGGAAAAGTCCGGGTATTTGGAAAACCTCCGGAACAGGCCAGGGAAAAAATTGGATACATGCCCCAGTATGCCCACCTTGATATGAATTTTCCGGCAACAGTCCTGGATGTGGTACTCATGGGCCGGCTTGCCAAAAGAAAACTCTGGTTTTCCAAACAGGACCGGCAAAAAGCGGTCATTGCCATTGATGAGATGGACATGGCATCATATATCAACACCGGGTTCAGTGAATTATCCGGGGGGCAGAAGCAACGAGTATTGATTGCAAGGGCATTGTGCAGCAACCCTTCCATCCTGCTTTTGGATGAACCCACTGCCAATGTGGACCATGAAACAGAGGTAAATTTGTTTTCCATTCTCCAGAAACTGAACAATGACATGACCATACTTTTGGTCTCCCATGACCTGGGCTTTGTCTCCAAGTATGTCAAAAGCGTCATCTGTGTAAACCGACGGGTGGTCATCCATCCCACCACCTTGATGGACGGAGCCATGATAAAGGATATTTACCACGGCGACCTGAAAATGGTCCGGCACGACCACCGCTGCAGTGAAGGAGGGCATTGCCATGATTGAGTTTTTCAATGCCCTGGCTGATCCGGACAATAGATTTCTGCAATTATCCATAATCATGGGAGGCCTTGCCTCTGTCTCCTTTGGCATCATCGGCACCTTTGTCACCACCAAACGAATCGGTTACCTGGCCGGGGCCATTTCCCATTCTGTTTTCGGCGGCATCGGCCTTGCCTTGTATTTGCAGGTAAAAGTAGGGCTTTCCTGGGCAGACCCCCTCCTGGGTGCAGTTTTTGCCGCAGTCCTATCTGCGCTCATTGTGGGATTTGTGAGTATTTATGCAAAGGAGAGAGAAGACACCATCATCGGAACCCTTTGGGCCGTGGGCATGGCAGCCGGTATCCTCTTTATTGACAGGACCCCGGGATATTTTAACCTGGCTTCCTATCTGTTTGGCGATATTCTGCTTATATCGACCAGGGATCTTATCTTTGTTATTTGTCTGGATCTGGTGGTGGTAGGGGTTTCAATTCTTTTTTTCAACCGGTTTTTCGGGGTGTGTTTTGACACCGAGTTCACCAGCCTGCGGGGAATCAATACCAGTTTTTTCTATCTTTTCCTGCTGGTACTCACCGCATTGACCGTGGTACTTCTGGTTCGGATTGTGGGCATCGTTCTTGTCATTGCCCTTCTCACCATTCCCCCGGCCATTGCATCCTTTTATGCCAAACGACTATGGCAGATGATGGTCTATTCCGTACTTTTTTGCGCACTTTTCACCTGGACCGGCCTGGCTGTAAGTTATTCCTTCAGCCTCTCCTCGGGCCCCACCATTATTGTTCTAAGCGGTGGTGTTTATCTGGTTCTTTTGGTGATCCATAACCAGTTTAAATAGTGTTCAGTAAAACCTTATCCTAAAAAAGCCATGCTGTTATCCTATTATCAGATTCTTTGGGCTTATTTTTCGATAAACCTGTCATCTGATTTCAAGGAAACGGATAATTCCTGGGCCTTTTCCAGCCAGCCTGTGGCAGTGACCTCTTTTACATCAAACTTGGGTACATATGGTTTTATATCAATGAGGGGGGTGTTGTTGAGAACATCAATGCCTTTAACAAAGAGTAAGTTTTTGTCCCGCCCTGTGAGTTCTACAATGGATAAGCCGATGGGATTGGGTCTTCGCGGTGCCCGGGTGGAAAAAAGTCCCCTTTTTTCTGTGTCCATAAACGGGGTCACGAGAAGATCATATCCAGTGGATTTATTAAAATGATACAATAAAATAATATGGGAAAAGCCTTGTATATCACTCAATCCCTGTTCATATTCAGGGTTGATCACAAGGGTTCCTTCTATATCCCTGGCTCCTGAGGGTTGGATTGGCATACCTTTCAAATCATTAAACGGGGTTTTGATCACCCCTATTGGAGATATCTGCATCTTAGTTTGTTTCCTTAAAAAGGGTTGTCTTATTTCTGCCGCTTTGCTTTGATGCATACAGGGCATTGTCTGCTTTGCTAATATGGTTCGTTAGGGTGCTAAAATCACCAGCCCCTTTGTTCAAGCCATTGTTCATCCCATTGTTTAAATGGGCCACACCAAAGGACATGGTGATGTTTAAAAACTGGTTTTCAATTATTTTTCCGGACCTGTCCACCTGGGCAAACCGGGTGGTCTCAATTTTTTCCCGGATACGTTCCACAACCTGAACCGCCCTGTCACCATCTATTTCATCAAGGATTAATAAAAACTCTTCCCCGCCGTATCGACCGGCCATATCAAAATATTCCCGCATGGACATGGAAAGAATATTCCCCACCTCCCTTAAAATAATATCCCCCTGGATATGGCCGTAGGTATCATTGATCTTTTTGAAAAAATCAATGTCCCCCATGGCAATACTGGCTGATATTTCAGGCTTCCGTTCAAGCCGTTTCAAAAGGATTCCCAGCTCCTCTTTTATTTTTTCGGCATTGTAAAGTCCTGTGAGGCCGTCATATTCTGCCTTCTGTTTTAACTGGGTCTTTAAAAGGATGGTGCTCAAAAAATTACACATTATCTCAACTGTACTGACCTCAAAATCCTTGACAGAGGCTTCTTTACCAAAAAAATCACCGCCAAACAAATAGGCCCCGCCGCAGTCCTTGGGAAAAAAAACATATCCCATGACATCACACCCCATTCCCGGAACATTGATACAGGAAACATTCTTATTTAAGAAGGCATTGACCTCATTGACATACCGCTTGTCCCGGGCATCCAGAAACAGCCTTAATTTTCGCCCTTCTTTTAAATCCAGCCGGGATTTTTTGGGATCCAGCACCTTCACCACTTCCAGAATCAGCCTGTCCTCAATAATATTGGACACCTTGTACAGCACACTGACATCAAACATCATGGTTTTCTGGATGATCTCAAGGGGATAATTAAAGCATTCATCATTACCCGCATCTGCATCCAGATTTTTTAAAAAAACAGATAATTTTCCCAGGCGGTCTAGGATTGTTTTTGCATCTGATTCATCTTTTATCATGGGATCTCCTTAATATTCCGGGAATCAAATGCCACGTTGCCGTCAAAATCCAGAATGATCACCCGAATTTGGATTCTATCCCCGGCAAACCCCCTGGCATTTTCCCGGATTTTATTCCCCACACAGGTAAGCAATTCAGGATAATCAGGAAAGATATATGAAAATGCATGGCGGGCAGTATTGGCTTCTTTTATGTCGCAAAAAAGTTTTTCATCCCCTGTGATCTTCCGGGACCAGTGGGCTAATTTGTTCAAGGTCAGTTCAGACTTTGCAGCATGGGTGTGTTCAAATCCCAGGGACATTTTAACGGCCTTGCCAAAAAATACTGTATAGATGATCTCCTGGGTGGACTTTTTGTCAAGGGCCTCATCAATGGCTGCCTTGAAAAAATCCCCGGTCTGTATGAATGCTTCCTCCAAAAAGGCGGGAAATAGTCCCATGGCAAACCGTTCGCTCCGTCTTCCCGTGGTAAACACCAAAGTATCAATACCACGTGCTGTTGCAACGGATATGCTGGATCTGATGGTGGCAATATAGGCATCATGGGACAAAGGCCTTACAATACCTGTGGTCCCGAGGATGGAGATGCCTCCGAGGATTCCCAGACGGGCATTCAGAGTTTTTTTGGCCAGCAGTTCCCCTTGGGGTACAAAGACTTCAACGGTCACCTTTTTGCCTGACAAGGTGTATTGACCACAGATATCTTCAACCACATTTTGAATCATTTGTCTAGGCCCCCAATTGATGGCCGGTTCCCCAACCTCAACTTCAAGACCTGGTTTGGTGACTTTTCCCACCCCCTGGCCGCCCTGTATAATCACCTTCAATTCTTTGGCAGGTGACAGTGTAACCTTGGCCCCGATCTCTGCCTTATGGGTGATGTCCGGGTCATCTCCTGCATCTTTTATCACCGAAGCCTGGCAGCAGGTGTCTGAAAACTTCAGAATTTTCTTTATGGCAATACTTTTTTTTTCACCGTTTAAAAATTCAATGTCCACGGCAACAGGTGTTTGGGATGTGGCCAGGGCCAGAAGGGCGGCTTTTACCGATGCGGCAGCTGCAGCCCCTGTGGTAAACCCCTGTTTAAGCTCTTTTGCAGCCATGGTGCTCCTTGTTTCCATGTTCCATGGGATCTGTTTTAATGGAGTTTAACCGGGTCTCTCTGAAATTTGCACAATTTTCAACAAAACTCTTTGCACAACCGGGGTTGCTGCCAAAATGAACATGGAGATAGGAACCCAGGGTCTGGTCTTTTTGATATCCTTTTAAAAAAATATCCTGGCCTGCCCTTGAGGTGACATTATAGACATTTTTAACAGCAGGATCTTCAATGTCTGTTCTTTTTAAGGCTGAATAATGAAATTCATGCCCCCGGATCACTGCCCCTTTTTTGCCGATAATTGTATCTGCGGTCAAGGTGATTTCCCTATACCCCAGGGACCGGAGGCGTTTAGACATTTGAACACAAAAATCAAAACAACCAATCATATCATGGCGCTCTTCCATGTCCATGCCCGATACCTGGCTGCATAGGTACATAAAGCCTCCGCACTCCCCGTATATGGGCATACCTGAACGACTTAAATTTTTAATCCGGGCCATGAGACCTCTTTTTCCGGACAGTCTTTTGGCAAATACCTCGGGGTATCCCCCGCCCAGATAGATTCCATCAACCCCTTGGGGTAGTTGATCCTCTGTTAAAGGAGAAAAAGTCACAATCTTTGCCCCGGCTTTTTTTAAACTATCAATATTGTCCTTATAGTAAAAACAAAAAGCCTTGTCCCTTGCCACTGCAATAACCGGGCGATGACCCTCCTTTGCCACGGTCATTTTATTGTCGGATACCATGGGGGCCCCAGGATCTTTCCCCGGTTCAACCAGGGGCAGTTTTTTCATCAAAGTATCCATGTCGATGTTATCATCCACCATGGAAACCAGGATGGAAAGCACCTGGGGTGATATTGCAAGCTCATCGGCCGTCATCAATCCCAGGTGACGTTCGGGCATGACAATTTTTTCATTTTTCGGCATAAACCCCAGGCAGGGGGTTTTGCAGTTCTGTTCGACCGCATCCCTAAGATATTCATAATGCCGTTGGCTGCCGGTCTGGCTGAAAATCACCCCGGCCAGGTTAAGATCCGGATCAAATGTTTCAAACCCTTTGACAATGGCAGCCGCACTCCTGGCCTTGCCCTTTGCACTGACTATAAGCAGGACCGGAAGCCCGAGCCATTTGGCCATCTGGGCTGTGGACCCTGTTTCCGTCAGGGCATCATACCCGTCAAACAACCCCATGACCCCTTCCACCACGGCCACGTCCATGCCCTTTGATCCTTTTGCAAAAAGTTGTTGATTATAAGCCTTTGTCAACATCCAGGAATCCAGGTTAACGCTTGTTTTTCCCGCAATCTTACTGTGGTGGCCGGGATCTATAAAATCCGGACCCACCTTAAAGGGGGCGACCTGTATCCCCTTTGATTTTAAATAGGAGAGAATGGCCAGGCTGATGGTGGTTTTTCCTGTTCCACTGCCCGTGGCAGCTATGACTAAGCCTTTAATGGAAACCTCCCGTTACAATTAAATGTTCTTTTTTTGAAAGGCCATGATGGCCAGGGCATTTATAATACTGGCCGCAATATTGGACCCGCCTTTTCTGCCACGGTTGGTGATATAGGGGAATTCAAGGGTCATGAGTTCATCCTTGGACTCAGCCGCATTGACAAAACCCACTGGGAACCCGATGATCAGTGCGGGATTTGCCTTTTTTTCCCGGATCAGCTCCATTAGCCGTAAAAGGGCTGTGGGGGCATTTCCCACCACATAAATTCCGCCTTCCATCTGTTTTGCAGCCATGTCCACGGCAGCCAGGGCACGGGTGGTACCGGCCTCTTTTGCCAGCTTTGCCACGGCCTCGTCTGCAATCATGCAACTGACCTTTCCTCCAAACCCATGGACCTCTTTTTTCCTGATACCCACCCGGGCCATGTTGGTGTCGGTGATGATATTTTTTCCCTGTAAAATGGCCTGGATTCCTGCTTTAATGGCCCCGGGATAAAACCGGATGCTCTTTATATAGTCAAAATCGGCAGAAGTGTGAATCATCCGTCTGACCACCGGCCATTCTTGTTCATTAAATCCATGTTCCCCTGCTTCTTCTTCTATGATCTTAAAGCTTTTGTCTTCTATTTCCTGTGGTTTCATTTCTTTACCTGTTTGTTATCGGGTTGGAAAATTGGATCAAAATACCATTTTTTTATTCAATTTGGCAACCGGCTATAAAAATATCCGGCATTTGCATATTTACTTTTCTTCTGGGAAAAAAATCTGCTATGGTTTTAAACTCTTATTATTTATTTTTATATTTTGCAAAGGAGTTTGGTTTTGGAAGATAATAATATCATTCGGTTTGCCACCCGCATGGAACAATTGCCCCCATATTTATTCGGGATGATCAATAAAATGAAAATGGAGAAACGGAGAAAGGGGGATGATGTCATTGATCTTGGCATGGGAAAACCCATGGACCCAACTCCTGCTGCCGTTATTGAAAAATTGGTGGAAGTGGCCAAGGATCCAAAGTCCCACAGGTATCCTGAAAGCTCGGGCATGCCCCATCTGAAAATTGAAATCTCAAAATATTATAAACGCCATTACAATATTGATCTAAATGCTGAAAAAGAAACCTATTTCACCATTGGATCCAAAGAGGGGATCTCCCACCTGTGCCTGGCTATAATGGGACCTGGAGATTCCGTCCTGGTACCGGCTCCGGCCTTTCCAGTCCATATTTATGCCGCTGTCATCGCCGGTGCCAATGTCATGAAAATACCCATTGAGCCGGAAAAAAGTTTTCTGGACCGGATCATCAATATCTGTGAATCATGTTATCCCAAACCCAAGGTATTGTTGCTTAATTACCCCCACAACCCCACAGGCGTCGTCACGGACATAAATTTTTTCAGGGAAGTGGTCAAACTGGCCAAACGCTTTAAATTCATGGTAATCAATGATTTTGCCTATTCCAAGATCACCTTTGACGGATACCGGGCTCCCAGTTTTCTTGAAGTTGAGGGAGCCAAGGATGTGGGGGTGGAATTTGGATCATTTTCAAAATCCTATAATATGGCTGGTTGGCGAATTGGATATTGTGTGGGCAATGAGCAAATGGTCCAGGCCCTGGGTAAAATCAAAGGATATTTTGACTATGGTATTTTTTCCGCCATCCAGGTTGCAGGAATTATTGCCCTAAGGGATTGTGACGATACCATCCTGGAGTTATGTAAAACCTATCAAACCCGGAGGGATGTTTTGTGTTCAAGCCTTGAACGCATGGGCTGGGACATTAAAAAACCCAAGGCCGGCATGTTTGTCTGGGCCAAAATCCCGAAACCCTTTGATAAAATGGGGTCAATGCAATTTGCCATTGAAATGATGAACCGTGCCAATGTGG
>DAOWDR010000708.1 GCA_030638935.1 Desulfobacteraceae bacterium
AGAATTGTCACCGATGAACAGCTCATCGAATGTTTTGAGTCCTTTGTGAGAATCGGCAATTTTTATTCCCAGATTAACCATGCACCCTTTGTCATTGAAGAGCTTGAAATTAATCCCTTTGCCTTTACCGATTATCTCATGGTTCCCCTGGACGGCATGTGCAGGTTCGGCCATGCTGGTACCCTTGCTGCAAAACGGCCGGTGGCAAAGATTGACAACTTACTCCATCCCAAAAAAATAGGTATAATCGGGGTTTCTGCCACAAGGAAAAATTTTGGACGGATCATCCTGGACAATATAGTGGCAGAAGGCTTTGCCAAAGAAAATATTATTGTATTTAAGGATGGGCTTGATGACATAGACGGGGTTCAATGTCTGCCAGGTCTTGGGGCGGTAACAGATAAATTGGATCTGTTTATCGTGGCAGTGGGTGCAGCCCAGGTACCGGATCTGGTGGAAGAGGTGATCCGCCTGGATGCAGCCAACAGCGTCATGCTCATCCCCGGCGGCATGGGGGAGACTGAAGACAGCAAAGACAGGGCTGACCAGGTCATGGCCCGGATCAATGAAGTCCATGGTCGTACCCATTCTGCCAAGGAGGGTGGCGGCCCTGTTTTTCTCGGGGCCAATTGCATGGGTGTGATTTCAAAGCCCGGGCAATATGACACCTGGTTTATTCCGGAGGAAAAGCTTCCCAAGGTGCGCTCCCACAAGGCCAACAGGGCAGCCCTGATCAGCCAGAGCGGGGCATTCATGCTCCATCGAAGCCACCAGTGTCCTGAGCTGCGGCCGGCCTATATGATCTCCATGGGCAACCAGACTGATTTGACCCTGGGAGATATGGTTCACTATTTCAAAAATTCAGACCAGGTGGATGTGATTGCCGTCTATGCCGAAGGGTTCAATGACCTGGACGGACTTGCGTTTTGCCAGGCTGTCAAAGAAGCTGTTCTGGCCGGAAAAGAAGTGGTTTTTTACAAGGCAGGCAGAACTTTAGAGGGCAAGGCCGCCACCAGCAGTCATACAGCTTCTCTGGCCGGGGATTACATGGTTTGTGAAAGCTGTGTGTCCCAGGCAGGTGCCATTGTGGCAAGAAATTTTTCCGAATTCCAGGAACTCATGCTTTTGTCCGAGACCTTAAGCCGCAAACCCATTAGGGGCAATAGGCTGGCTGCTGTCAGCGGCGCCGGGTTTGAGGCCGTTGGCATGGCCGATTCCATCCAGTCCGATGATTTTTCCATGGAACTTGCCAAATTTGAACAGGTCACCAGGGATGCCATTGCAAAGGTACTTAAGGCCAAAGGTCTTTCTGCCTTTGTTACCCTGTCCAATCCCCTGGATATCAACCCGGCTGCCGATGACGAGGCCCATGCCAGGATTACAAAAATTTTGGCCGAAGATCCAAATGTGGATGCCGTAGTGGTGAGCCTGGATCCTTTGTCACCGGCCATGCAAACCCTTGACAAAACACCTGTAAAGGCATTTAACATGCATGGAACAGACAGTATTCTGCACAGGATGGAATCCCTGGTATCAAAAACTTCTACCCCCATTGTGACGGTGGTGGATGGGGGACGTCTCTATGACCCTTTACGGGATGCATTAATGGACAAAGGGATACCGGTGTTTACCGTGTGTGACAAGGCCATTGCCGCCCTGTCCCTCTATGTCCAGGGGCGCCTTCGGGCCGATGCCATCAGAAGTTGCGAGGGAGTTGAAAACACTTTTTAAAGGAACAACATGGGAACAGATAATATTAGAATCGTCAAAATTACCAGGGAACCGGTTGAATTGTACAAGGTGCTCAAATTTGAAAATCTGGCGGGAAGCGGCGGGGAAGCAAAGCACTTTGTTGCCGACGGACTGGTGACCGTGAACGGGAAGGTCGAAACCAGGAAGCGAAATAAAATATATTCAGGGGATGTGATCGGGTTTAACGAAAACTTCCTTAAAATTGAGCTTGAATAACAAATCAAATAAAAAGAGAGGGGCAGTGGAAGATTTTCAGGTGCTGATTGGCCAGATGATTAACCAGGCCTTTGACCTTGGGGTAAGCGATGCCAAGGTGTTGAAGGCCTCCCTTCTTCCGGTTGATGAAAAATTTGCCGGTTTCTGCAAAGAGCCGCCATGCCCTTCCTACGGCAGGTCCAAAAGCTGCCCGCCCCATGTCATGGGGCCGGTGAAGTTCAGGAATTATTTGCAAAAATTTTTATGGGTTCTGGTATTTAAGTTTGATGTGCCCTGGGATGTGTTGCTGTCCAATGACCGCAGGGGTGTGAGCCGGGTCATCCATGAAACAGCAGCCACCCTGGAAATAATGGCCCGGGAATCAGGGGTTGAACAGGCAAAGGGATTTGCCGGTGGGTCCTGTAAAGAAGCATTCTGCATGGAACATGTTCAGTGTCTGGCCCTTTCCCCGGAGAAAACCTGTCGGTTTCCCAATGCTTCCAGGCAATCCATGTCCGGCCTGGGCGTGGATTTTAAAAAATTATCCGTTTTGGCAGGATGGCAGATGGATACCGGGATTCCCAAAGATCCAATACCCGATTCCACAGGGCTCATGGCCGGCTGTGTACTGCTGGGGTGACCCTTGATATCAGGCTGCTCGTTCCTTTTCCATGGTAACCACTGTGTTTTCTTTCGGTTCCAAGGGGTCTTCCACGGGGATTACTATTGGAAGGCCTTTGTGATGCATGATGTCAACCTTTACTCCATAGACATTTTCCACCATTTCAGGGGTGATGTCATGGATATTTCCGACCGAATAAATGGTAGAGTCTTTTAAAAAAATATATTTGTCTGCATATCTCATGGCCGTGTTCAGGTCATGCATGGTCATGACCGCTGCCATATTATGATCTTTGATGATGTGGCGGATCAGTCCCAGGATATGGGTCTGGTTTTTCAGGTCCAGGCTGGCAGTGGGTTCATCAAGGAGCAGAAGGTCTGTCTGCTGGACAAGGGCTCTTGCAATGCAGACCTTCTGGAGTTCGCCCCCGCTCATCTGGTTCAGGTATTTAAGGCTTAGCTTGGAAAGATTAAGGTGACGGATTACGGCATCCACCTTTATCAAGTCTTTTTTGCTTACCCTGTAATTGATGTGGGGCCTTCTGCCCATGAGAATGGCATCAAAGACCGTTATCCTCGCAGCTTCGCTTTTCTGGGCAACATAGGAGATCTGTCTGGCGATCTCTTTAATACCCATGGCTCTGATGTTTTTTTCTTTGACAAGAATATTGCCTTTTTGGGGAGTAAGGATGCCGTTCAGGCATTTGAGCAGGGTGGTTTTCCCCACTCCGTTGGGGCCTAAGATGACTGTTATTTCCCCCTGTTGAATGGAAAAATTAATGTTGTTTAAGGTGTCATGGCTCTTATAGGTAAAGGCAAGGTTGTTCACATTGAGAATCATTTTTTATTTCCTTTTATAATCAGGTAAATAAACACGGGAGCACCCAGAAAAGAGGTGAAAATTGATACAGGCAGAACATGGGGCAGAAGCACCAGCCTGGCCACAATATCCGATGCCAGAAGAATCAGGGCTCCGGCCAGGATGGATGCAGGCATGAGAAAACGGTGATCGTCCCCAATGACTCTTCTGACGATATGGGGGGCCACAAGTCCTATGAATCCGATAATACCGGCAAAGGAGATTATGACCGAGGTGACAAGGGAGGCTGCCATCATGCCCGAAAGCCTTACCATTTCCACCCTCACCCCCAGGCCTTTGGCAGTTTCATCACCAACATCCATGGCATTGTAATTCCAGGAATTGACCAGAAAATATATAAGGGCC
>DAOWDR010000552.1 GCA_030638935.1 Desulfobacteraceae bacterium
ATTAAAGCCGGCAGAGTTTGCTGAAAATCAATTATTGGAAGCCATTTTGGACGGCATTTATCAACCCGGGGATGCCCTGCCGGCGGAAAGAGTTCTTGCCCAGTCCCTGGGGGTGACGCGGCCTACCCTGCGGGAAACGCTCCAGCGATTATCAAAGGAGGGATGGGTGACCATTGCCCAGGGCAAACCCACCCGGGTGAATGATTATCTTTCCTCCGGGGGACTGGGCATTTTAAATACCCTGTCCCGGTTCGACAGCCGCCTTTCCCCTGATATGATTGCTCATCTTTTGGAGGCCCGGACCCTGATTTTTCCCGGGGTGGCCCAAAAGGCGGTGGAAAATGACCCGGAAGCCATTTTTGCCTATTTGGAGACAAGGGTTTCCATTGATATTGATGCCAAATCCTTTGCAAGTCATGACTGGGGGCTTCAGATGCTCATGGTGGGAACCACCCGGAACCCGGTATTGAAAATGATGTTTAATGATTTTGCTCCTGTATATCGTAGGCTTGGCCAATTGTATTTTAGCAATAAAATTGCCAGAAAAATGTCCCTGGAATACTATAAAGAACTAGGTCTGGCCATTGGGAATAAAGAGGCCAATGTTTATGGACTGGTGGAAAACACAATGGCCCGGGCCCAGGCGTTTTGGCAGGAGATCTGATGAAAGAAGATAAACCCATTGGGAAAAGCTATGACCTGGTCATTGTAGGAGGTGGTGTCACCGGTGCCGGTGTATTCCATGAAGCGGTCCGGCAAGGGCTTTCACCATTGCTGGTGGAGGCAAATGATTTTGCCTGGGGCACCTCCAGCCGGTCCTCCAAGATGGTCCATGGCGGCCTGCGCTACCTTAAGGAGGGAAAGTTTTTATTGACCCGGTCGGCTGTCCGGGAGCGCCAGCGACTGTTATCCGTCTATCCCGGGTTGGTGGACCCCTTAAATTTTATCATGCCCATTTATGACGGACATGGTCCCTCCATGGGCGCCATGAAGTTTGGGTTGTCATTATACAGCCTCATGGCCGGGGAAAAACAACATCAAATTTTCTCAAGAACCCAGACCCTTGGGAGGGTGCCAAAGGTCTGCCAAACAAATCTTTTGTCTGCCGTGGGCTTTAAGGATGCCCAGGTGGATGATGCCAGATTGGTTCTCAGGCTGATTTTTGATGGTTGCGACATGGGAGGCCAGGCTTTAAATTATACCCGGGCCCAGTCAATTGAAAGGAACGCCAAAGGTAAAGTTACCGGGGTTCATTTAAAGGATACAGAGACTGGACTCCGGTTATTGGTGAAGACTCCTGTGGTGATCAATGCCACGGGTGCATTTGCTGAAACCCTCCATCCATCGCCGGTGAAAGGATTTCACATCCGGCCGCTTAGGGGCAGTCACCTGGTATTCCCTGGGAAATTATACCCCATGGACCGGGTGATAAGTTTTATCCATCCCCTGGACAAACGGCCTGTATTCCTTTTTCCCTGGGAAGGCTGCCTTTTTTTAGGGACCACTGATGTGGACCACACAGGGGATGTTTCAAAGGAACCATGTATCACCATGGATGAAGCCGAATATTTAATGGCTGGATTGGCCCATATACTGCCGGATCTTAAACTGTCTTTGGATGATTGTATTGCCTCCATTGCCGGGGTAAGACCCATATTAAGCAAAAAAAAAGTTACAGCCTCCAAGGAATCCCGGGAGCATGTGGTCTGGAAAGACTGCGGGCTTGTCACAATCACAGGTGGAAAGCTGACCACTTTCCGGTTGCTCGCAGCCGATGCACTCAGGGCGGCGCAAAAATATTTGCCCAAGTGTTCTAAAAACAAGACCTACCCTACTAAGATAGCATCATGTGTGGAATCGGGGTCAGGATCAGGTGCAAAATTAGAGGTTGCAACTAAATCAATCTTGGACCCCGGCACAAGCAAATTATCCCCCAAGGCTATCCAGCGCCTTTTGGGGCGATATGGAAAAAGAGCAGGGGACATGGCTGCTATTTGCACTGGGGAGGATTTTTCCTCCATTGCCACAACCCGGACGCTGTGGGCAGAACTTTGCCACGGTGCCAGGCATGAACAGATTCGCCATCTTTCCGATCTTCTGCTTCGGCGGGTGAGGATTGGTTTTTTTTACCCAATGGCGGTATGGACCTGATGGATGAGATCCAGGCAAGGATCCAGCCTTTTCTTTCCTGGGATGATGCAAAATGGACCCGGGAAAAACAGGCCTATGAAAAAGTGTGGCAGGATTCCTATGCCCCGCCGGGCCATAAAAAAACCAAATAGAAATCAGATAAAAACCTATAGAAAGAGCAAACGCCCAGGAAGGATGGCCATGGAAACAAAAACAATTTTGGCAATTGACAGCGGTACACAAAGTCTTCGTGCCCTTCTTTTTTCTGAAAAAGGGGTACTTCTGGCCCGGGAGCAGCAGTCCTATGCCCCCTATTACAGTTCCCATCCTGGCTGGGCAGAACAGGACCCGGACATTTATTGGGATAGTCTGGTTACAGCCTGCCAGGCTTTAAAAAAGAATCATCCCCAACCCTTTGCCTCCATTGTTGGGGTGGGGGTGACCTCCCAGCGTGCGAGCATGATCAATGTGGACAAAAAAGGTAAGGTGCTGCGGCCGGCCATTATTTGGCTGGACCAGAGAACGGCATCTCCTGTATTTGGAGCAAAAGGGCCAATAAATTTTGGACTTAGGCTTGCGGGGCTTGAAAAAAAACTCATGGATATCCAGGCCCAGGGAAAAGGCAATTGGATCATCCAGAATCAGCCTGAGATATGGGAAAAGACCCATAAATACCTCCAGGTATCAGGCTTTTTAAACCACCGGCTCACCGGGGTGTTTGCCGATTCTACGGCCAGCCAGATCGGCCATTTGCCCTTTGATTATAAAAAACAGAGATGGGCAGGCAAATGGGCCCTGACCAGCCTGCTTTTCCCCATTGAAATAGAAAAATTACCCTCCATGGTTCAACCGGGAGATCCAATCGGAGCGGTGACAGTTGCGGTCGGAGATCTTACAGGTCTGCGTCCCGGAACCCCGGTGATTGCCTGCGGCTCCGACAAGGGATGCGAAACCTTAGGGGCAGGAGTTACTAACCAGAAAATGGTCTCATTAAGCTTTGGCACAACTGCCACTGTCCAGACCACCTCTAAAAAATATTTTGAGGCCATCCCGTTCATGCCGCCCTATCCGGCCCCGGTGCCGGGATGTTACAATCCCGAGGTGGAGATATTCCGGGGGTTCTGGATGATTTCCTGGTTCAAACAGGAGTTTGCCCAAAAGGAAGTTGAGGAGGCCATGAAATTGGGAATTGCAGCCGAGGAGGTTCTAAACCAATGCCTTGAACGGACAAGCCCCGGTGCCATGGGGCTTGTGGTCCAGCCCTATTGGGGGCCGGGTCTGGATCACCCCGATGCCAAGGGCGCCATGATAGGATTTGGGGATGTTCATACCAAGGACCATGTGTATAGGGCCGTGATTGAAGGGTTGGGTTTTGCCCTCTACGAAGGAATGGAAAGGATTGAAAAAAAAGGAAAGACAGGTGTTGAAAAGGCTGCTGTATCAGGCGGGGCATCCCAGAGCGACGAGATTTGTAAAATCACCGCCGATATTCTCAACCTGCCCATGGGAAAAGGGGAAACCCATGAAACTTCAGGCCTGGGTGCTGCCATCATTACGGCCATGGGCGTTGGGATTTATACCGGGATTGAAGAGGCTGTAGCCAATATGGTCCGGGTAAAGACCGTGTTTGAACCAGACCCTGAAAATGTCACCATCTACAGACAATTGTACAAAAAGGTTTACAAGAGAATGTACAAGGCTTTGGCTCCCCTATATTCACAAATTCAGGAAATCACAGGATACCCGAAAAAATGAAAAAAAAAATGAAAAATACTGACCTTGCACCCAAATGGCTTGAAACTGAGCCCTGGGAAAATTCCTTTCGCTCCATCTTTAAATGGGGGGACAAACATGCATTTAAAAACCCCAGTAAGGGATTTTTGCAGGTGATCAAAGAGGGATTGAACCTGACAGATACCGATTTTACAACAATGGATAACACAGGGAATCAGCCCATAAAAGATTCGTTTCCCGTGAATTTATCCAAGGACATTCTGGCTGGTTTGGAAAAAATTGTGGGTAAAGAAAATCTTTCCATTGCCACCTATGATCGTCTCAAATATGCCAAGGGTAAGGCCATGGAAGATATTTTGAACCTGCGGCTGGAAAAGGTGAAAGATATTTGTGATGTGGTGGTTCATCCCCGGCACAAGGAAGATGTAAAGGCAATTGTCAGCCTTTGCCATGATCAAAGGACTCCCGTCCATGTATATGGGGGGGGCAGTTCCGTGACCTTTGGCCTTGACTGTCCCAGGGGCGGGGTGACCCTGGCCCTTTCCACCCACATGAATAAACTTGTTTCTTTTAATGAAACCAATCAGACCATCACGGTGGAACCGGGGATGATGGGGCCTGTTTACGAAGATTTGCTCAATAATGCGTCCAAAAAACTTTCAGCAAAAAAATCTTACACCGGCGGTCATTTTCCCCAGAGTTTTGAGTTCTCCTCGGTGGGAGGGTGGGTGGTGACTCTTGGGTCGGGCCAGGCTTCATCCCTGTACGGAGATGCAGCAGATCTTGTGATCAGCCAGGAATATGTCACCCCCATGGGCGATTTTAAAACCCTTGAGTACCCGGCCACGGCCACGGGTCCCAAACTCAATGATATCATGAAGGGATCAGAGGGCTGTTTTGGTGTCCTGGTATCGGTGACCATGAGGGTTTTTGAATATTTGCCGGATAACGGAAGGCAATTCACCTTTATGTTTCCATCTTTTGAATCGGCCGTGGCCGCAGGGCGGC
>DAOWDR010000301.1 GCA_030638935.1 Desulfobacteraceae bacterium
ATTCCCACGGCAATTATTGCCAGAATGACCCGGTCCAGCATGCTTGAGGTCTTAAAACAGGACTACATTAAAACCGCAATGGCCAAAGGGCTTTCCAAATTCAAGGTGGTTTACAAGCATGCATTGAGGAATGCATTGATTCCCGTTGTCACAACCATAGGACTTCAGTTTGGCGTACTTTTGTGTGGTGCTATCCTGACGGAAACTATTTTTGCCTGGCCCGGAGTGGGCAAATGGATGTACGATGCGGTCATGCAGAGGGACTATATGGTTATCCAGGGCGGCACATTGATAATTGCCACTATCTTTATCATGATCAACCTGTTTGTTGACCTTCTTTATGCTGTAATAAATCCTAAAATCAGTATCAAATAACCCAAAAGTAAAGTTTATGAGCAAGAAAAACACAAACAAAGACCCCCTGGACCGGCATCCCATGCTGGAACAGCTCAGTCAGTTGTGGCGGAACAAAACAGCTATTGCAGGGCTGATTATTATTGTCATTTTCATCCTGGTTGCAATATTTGCCCCTTATATCAGCCCCCATGATCCCGTTGAAACCTCCCTATACGACCAGCTCAAGCCCCCTGTCTGGTACGAAGGCGGTACTAGTAAAAATCTGCTCGGTACGGATGACCTGGGACGGGACATACTTTCCAGATTGATCTATGGAGCCAGAATCTCTTTGCTGGTATCTGTCATCAGCGTGAGTCTTGCATTCTTTTTCGGCACCCTGATCGGTGCTATTTCAGGATACAAAAAAGGATGGATAGACAATATTGTCATGCGTATCATGGATATAATTCTTTCCTTTCCCTATATTCTCCTGGCCATCGTGATTGTTGCCTATCTTGGACCCAGCCTGAAAAATGCCATGATTGCCATTGGTATAACCTATATCCCAAGATTTGCAAGAATTGTCAGAGGAAGTGTTCTTGAAGAATGTGAGAAAGACTATGTGACAGCTGCCAGGGCCATCGGAGCAAATGAATTTAGAATTATTTTTATAGCCATTCTTCCCAATTGCATGGGCCCCCTCATTGTCCAGACAACCTTAAATTTTGCCAGTGCCATTCTGGATGCGGCAGCCTTAAGTTTTCTTGGTCTGGGTGCCCAGCCACCCACACCTGAATGGGGGGCTATGATTGCCCAGAGCAGATCATTGATCTTAAGAGCTTCATGGGTTATGACTTTGCCGGGACTTGCTATTTTATTTGCAGTTTTAGGATTCAACCTGCTGGGTGATGGATTAAGGGATGCACTTGATCCCAGGTTGAGGGATTAAAAATGGATAAAGACAAGCTACTTGATATCATAGAACTTAGAACACACTTTTTTGTAAGGGACTGGATAGCCAAGGCTGTTGATAATGTCAGCATCACCATCGCACCCGGCCAGACACTGGGTCTTGTAGGAGAATCAGGATGCGGAAAAAGTGTTACAGCCCATTCCATCATGAGACTGATCCCGGAGCCCCCGGGAAAAATTGTGAGCGGGAAAATCCTGTTTGACGGAAAGGATCTGGTACAAGCCACTGAAAAGCAGATGAGAAAAGTCAGGGGAAACCGGATCAGTATGATATTTCAGGAACCCATGACCTCTTTGAACCCGGTTTTCACTGTGGGAGACCAGGTTTCAGAAGTTATTGAACTTCATACAAATATTTCCAAAAAAGAATTGAAGAACCGGGTGATTGAAATGTTCAAACTGGTTGGAATCCCGGACCAGCAGACAAGGGTTAATGAATATCCCCATCAAATGAGCGGGGGTATGCGCCAGAGAGTCATGATTGCCATGGCACTGGCATGCAACCCCAGACTGATGATTGCCGACGAACCCACCACAGCACTGGATGTGACTATTCAGGCCCAGATACTTGACCTAATGAACCGCTTGAAATCTGAGACAGGAGCCGCTATTTTATTTATCACCCATGACCTTGGGGTCATTGCGGAAATGGCCCAGATGGTGGCAGTCATGTATGCTGGAAAGATCGTTGAATACGCTGACGTCCGTACAATCTTTTATAATCCACTACATCCTTATACACGTGCACTTCTCGACTCTATGATATTACTTCATAAACCCCGCCGCAAACCTAATGTTATTCGTGGTGAAC
>DAOWDR010000057.1 GCA_030638935.1 Desulfobacteraceae bacterium
CATGCATCATCACGGCTGTCTGGTAAATAAGGCCTTCCTGGAACTTGGGTTCCGGTGCGATCACCGAATACATGATATCAGCCCCATGCTTGTCCAAGGGAATTCTTAAATTTTCAAATTCCTCCCTGGCATCTTCCTCCTGCCACTGGAGGGTGTCTATCCACTCGTCCTCCTTGACCCACATCTGGTTCATGGTGACGGCATGGGAATTGACGGTGTCCTGGATATACTGGGGCGTAATTTCCAGTTTATGGCAGATACGGCGAACAAGAAGCATCATATAGGCAATGTCAATACCAAAAGGGCAATACATGGAACATCGCCGGCAAACATTGCACTCCACCTGGGAAATATGAACGGCCCTTCGTAAAAAATCCTTGGAAACCTTTCCCTTTTTTGTAACCATTTCCCAAATAGTCTGCTTGACCTTGGCTGCCGGTGAAAATTCAGGATTCCTGTCATTGGATAAAAAATAGGTACAGGCATCGGAACAGAGACCGCAGCGCATACAGGTCTCTACATAAACCTTAAACCGGGCTCCTGTTTCTTTTTTCAGCACCTGATTAATGGTTTCAGTAATTCTATCAGGGGTCAGCCTGGCAAGTCCGTCTTCAATTGCCGGGTCTGTGTTTCTTTTAATCTCTATGGGTGATTGGTCCTGCATTTTTATCTCCTTTAACTTCCTACCAGTCCCTTGCATGTCTTACATTACCGAATTCAGACCCTGTGTAGGCCCGGGTCAGGGGAGCTGTGATCATATGGGAAAACCGTGAAAAGGGAATAATAATGAGCATCAGCTCGCCTGACAATATATGAGCAATCATTATCCACTTATATAAAAAAACCTGATGATATGCCAGAAAGCCTGTTAAAAAAGGCAGCATAACAATGGTGAGCAAAATATAATCCATAATTGAGGTCAAAAATTTCACCTCGGGCACCACAGCCCTTCTAACCCCGAAAAAGACCAGGGCAAATATAACCAAGACGGTCATGATGTCTGCCACCCCATCGTTCAATGCCGGCCAGGAAATCTGAAAGGCTTCATCCAGCAGTACAATATGGGAGGCAAGAAAAAAAGGAACTGCAAACAAAAAGATGTGGAAAAGATAGGAAACTCCCCAGAAAACCGGACTTTTTTTGGTGCTTTCCGGAAAAAAGGGAATCAGCCAGGCCCCTATGGAGCGCAAACTGTATTTCAGCGACATATAGGAAAAAATAAAACTTTCTTTTTCCCTGACCTCCTGGATAATTCTAATAAGCTTAAACACAAGTCCGAATAGAAAAACCAGTGCCGATATCCAGACCATGGGCCCCATAATAAAATCGATAAAGGCATTCATTATTGTCTCCTTATAACTTTTGTATGAAAATTTCCATATTAACCCATATCTCCAAGAACAGTCCCAAGGGAGATGACCCGTCGTTTGTACATCCCGTTTTCAACTCCCTTGACCAGTATTTTTCCGGCATCAGGACTGATCACAGGGTCTGCAATAAATTCATGGGGTCCTGTGATAATCTGATTATTCACTGCCATGAAATATTGTCCCTGTTTTTCAATTGTCACTGCCACAATTGATCCGTCCCGGCTGATACAGGGAGTAAAAATCTTGTCGCAGGACAAATTCCAGACATTCTTGTTAACAGCCAGAGTCCAGGCACCCTTGTTTTTGAATACCGCAACAAGGCAGGACCCGTCCTGGGAATAATAGGTATCACGAACCATGGTATCGCAGGAGATGGGCCAGAGGCCATCATCTTCAGCCACGCTCCATTTACCGAAGGAGGGTGCAACAATGGCTGCAATTTTATTATTTGCTTCAGATACATTTACACGCCAGAGTTGGTCATAACCTGTTTTCCAAAAGGGCTGGTCATCCTTGAACAATTTCCATTTTCCCCCTTGCCGGACAGGGGCCACAATGGATTTACCCTGGTCTGCAAATTCAGGTTTCCAGACCGATTGGAACAAGTTCTCCCAGGGGGTGTCGTTAACTACGATTGTATAGGCTTCCCGGTTAAGCCGTGCGCTCCAGGCCAGATTTTTATTTTTCTCATCCAGGCTTATGTCCCAGATATTGAGAAACTTTTTTTCAAAGGCTTTACCGTTGAAGGCAACGGAAAAAAGACCTTTTTTAAAGGCCTCCACATCTGCAGCCGCCATGGGATCCACCTGGACAACAGCAGCAGATTTTCCATTGCTTCCCAGCACCATCCCGTTCATGTTAGCGTAGACCATATCCCAGGGAGTGTCATTAACCACCATGCCGTATTCGCCATCTTGTTGAAAGGCGAGACTGATGTGGGAACTATCCGGGCTGGTCTGAAGATCCCAGATAAAATCAAACTTGTTTGACCATTCTTCGCCGTTAACGGCAAGTGTCCACTCCTCATCCTGGCAGACACAGGCTGCAAATTTATTGTTGGGAAGGGCTCTCAAACTCCATGCCTTTTCATATTCACCTTCCCAGACATCCCCGTTCACACAAATGCCAAACACCATGTCGTCCACATTGACAACGCTGGCAATCTGTTCTCCGTCAGGACTGATACAGGGCTCTTCCACCCAGTTAAATCGTGTTTTCCACTCTTTAACCGGTATTTCTTTAAGGTCTGTGCTCCAATCCAATGATTGTTTTTCTTCCATGTTTATCTCCGAATTTGTTTAGAAAAATTAGCTACTTTCAATTCGTTAATAATTGTATCCAGGGAGGCTATGGTGATGGGTTTTTCAATAAACCGATCAATGCCTGCCCTGGCAATTTCCTGGTCCAGATCATCACTGCTTATGGTTGCCATTAAAATTCTTGTGACATTTGGATGGATTTTTATTACCTGATTTAAAAATTCAATCCCATCCATATCCGGCAGGAAATAGTCTGAAATCACCACATCTATATTCTGGTATTTAAGGGAATTAAGACCTTCCAAAGCAGATTTAAAAATTAAAAACTCTGTCTGGCTGCTTTCAAAAAAAACCTTCAGGGAATCACGAACATGCTCGTCATTGTCAATGAGCATAATCTGAAGGGGTCTTATTTTGTTTTTCTTTTCCATATTAACCTGAAAAAAAATGCGTTTAATTATAGTGACACTATAAAACAAAAAGCAGTAAACATGCCAGACAAAATCTCAGTTTTTTTATCAGGTAAATACAGATAGTTATTAAATTTAATTGTTTCTTATTGTCACCAGGCCATCGGTTTTTATGGAATATTCAAAAAAAAATTAGAAAGATTTCAAAATTTAGAAAAATTATATCCTTTTACAAACCTGGGTCAGACATCCTCGGGCAGAAAAATTTTAAAATTAGTCTCTTTTCCTTTTATTGAATTCACCTGGATTGATCCCCCATGCTGTTTGATAATGGAATTTGAAATATAAAGCCCGAACCCTGTTCCTTTTGTACTTTTTGAAGAAAAAAACAGATTAAATATTTTTTCTTTTGTCTGACTGTCCATGCCGCAGCCATTGTCATGGATACAAATCACCCTATTGTCCCCTGTCCTTAAAATTTCAAATCCGATTTCATGATTCTCTTTTTTTGTATCAGCTAGGCAGGCGTCTATGGCATTGTCCAGAATATTAATCAATGCCGCCATTATAAATTCTTCATCCGCATATAGGGTTTGACAGGAATTGGACTCTTTACATTTAAAAAGGATATTTGTTCCTTTTAATTTTAATTCAATTATTTTTTTAATTTTCTCAATAAAAGTTTTTGTATCAATGACGGTTTTATTTAAGGTTCTTTCCTTGGAATAGAGCAAGACATCCATGATCATCTTTTTTATCCGGTCAACTGCCTGTTCAAGCAGTCCCAAACCTTCTTCAATGGTTTTATTATCTTTTTTTTTCAATCCGGATCGTGCCAGATACAAACCACCGTCAAGGTTGGTTAAAAGCCCCTTGATATTGTGTGAAATGGTGCCGATCATCACTCCTAAAGAGGACAAATGGTCTGCAAGTTTTGATTTTTCAAGGATAAGAAGTTCAAGTTTTTGCGTGTACTCAGAAAGTTGTTGCCTTGCAATGATTTTTTCAACGGCTTTTTCAATGGCGATTTCAAGGATATCCACATTAACCGGTTTGGTAATAAAATCTGCAGCCTCATTCTTGAGGCTTCGAATGGTCAGGTCCATGTCCCCATGCCCGGTGATCATTAAAACTTCTGTTTCCGAATTTGCCCGTTTAACCTGTCTTAATAGTTCAATACCGTCCATAACCGGCATCTTAATGTCTGTAATAACGATATCTGGTTGCTCTAGTTTGAATATTTCAAAGGCTTTTTCTCCGTTTTCAGCAAGGAACACAGTATAGCCGATGTCTTCTAATGCAATTTCAAGAACATCCCGGATATCTTCTTCATCATCTGCGATCAGAATGGATATATGGTTTTTATTAATCATAAGCCCCCGTTATATGGAATTTTCATACACCAGATCGTCTTCAAACACATCCGGTACAGGAAATGAGATAATAACAATGGTCCCTCCTGATTCCCCTGGTTCTATACTAATTCCGCCTGAACACTCCTTGACAATTCCGTAACTGATGGACAGCCCAAGACCTGTTCCCTTGCCCACCTCTTTTGTGGTAAAAAAGGGTTCAAAAAGCTTGTCTGCAGTCTCTTTTTTAATACCTATACCAGTGTCATGTATTTCAATGAAAACCATGTCATTGGTTGGCCTGGTAATAATAGTAATTTTGTCATTATCTTCCCGGCTCAATCCCTGGTTTGCCCATTTTTCTTCTATGGCGTCCTTTGCGTTAATGACAAGATTGATAAATACCTGTTCAAGCCTGTCCGGGTCTGCCAATATTTCCGGCAATGTTTCATTCCTATCCCATATCACATCAATTCCGTGGATTTTAAGTTGCTGGTTAAACATTTCAAATGTTCTTTGGAGCACAGTATTAACATTTGTCCGAACAAGTTTGATTTCAGACTTCCTTGCAAACTGGCGCATATGGTGGATAATCTTTTCAGCTCGATCCACATTGCCGTCAATCTTGGAAATGAGTTTCCAAAAAATTTCTTTCTCTATAATTTCATTTTTCCGCATTTTTTTCAAACAGAAACTAGAGGATGATTTGATAACCGACAAAGGTTGATTCAATTCATGGGCAATACCAGAGGACATTTCACCCAAAGTTGCCATTTTGCCGGCATGGATAAGATGTTGTTCTGTCTTAAGGCGCCGGGTAATGTCATTAATCGTCACAAGCAATACTTCCCGGCTTGAATATTTGGATGGAGAGACCCACATGTCAACATAGATGGAACGGCCATTTTGAACAAGGTGCTGTACCTTGTTGATCTCCTGGTCACACTTCATTTGCTTAATCAGTTGTTTTTTTTCTTCTTGGATAAAAAAGTCGGAAAATATTTTTTTTAACAAAATTTCTCTGGAATAACCATACACTTCAACTGCCTTGTTATTACAATCCCGGATCTCAAAGGTTTGAATATCCACTACAAAAACAGGATTTGAAATATTATTAAATATGGCATGGTACTTTTCCTCTGATCGTTGAAGTTCTTTTTCAAGCCGGCGTCTCAGAGTGATATCAATGCTCATCTCCATGGCAGCAACAACCTTTCCGTCGGTATCAGTTACAGGGGAAGTGATAAACATCCAATGATTTTTTTCACCGTTTTTACCCATGCCTTCAGCTTCTCCATAATGGGATTTACCGTCCACAAAGGTTTTTTCAACCGGGCAATCACTACATTTTTCTTCCAGCCCCTTGTAGGCATGGTAACAATGTGATCCAGGCTCTGGATCAAATCTGTCGTTGAATCCCTTATTCCATCTTAAGAGCCTGTACTCTCTATCCTGAACCGTAATCATGCAGGGAGCCGTTTCAAAAAGCGACTGGTATTCATTTTTTTGTCTTTTTAGTTCTGCCTGGTTAATGCCGATCTGGGCACCCATTTTTTTTATGGCTGTGCCAAGAAGGCCTATTTCATAATCATTTCCTATATCAATATAGTGGTTGTATCTTCCTTCGGCAATCTTTTCTGTCCCTTCAATCAGCTTGATTATTGGTTTTTTTACAAATTGCAGAATGGAAAAAAAGATGATCACGGCTGTGATTAAAATTGTCCAGAGAGCAAACTTTATGATCCCCTTTTCAATTTTGAGTATCTGACGGTCTGTCTGATCAAGGGAGACAACCACGTCAAGGGTGCCCAGTATGGTTTGATGCTCGGGATGGAAATGGCAATCAAAGGCGCAACCGGGCTCATTGCAGATTGGCTGGACAATCCCCAAAAGCCTGTGACCCTTTTCAGACCGAAAAAACCGCATCCTTTGCTCCATACCGATCTGAACCGGGGCAGGATCCTGTTTGTGGCAGATATCACAGGCCACTTCCTTGATATCAACAATTTTATCAATCTCTTCTTCATGGTTGGTAAATTTAATCTGACCGTCTTTGTTGTATATCCTGATATTTTCTATTTCCGGCTGGGTGGCAATATTATTAATAATCTGAGTAATATCATCCCTTGAGTTCAGCATCATGGCATAATGGGTGCCAAGCTTGATGGAGTTTGTCAGCCTGTCCGTGCTGGAGATAACATTTTTCATGATCTGGGTCTTGATATTATTGATATTAAAGTAAGCCCAGGCCGATATAGAAAGAATAACCGTTAGCCCGATAATAATGACCAGCTTTGAAACAAGGCTGTGCCTTAAATATTTGGTAAAATCACTCATATTGCCTTTGCAGTAAACACCCCTGTATCTGAAAGGTTTAAATCCAATCCCACCTCCTTTTGAGTGTTCCCCATGGCA